>JAJXSP010000039.1 GCA_021784515.1 Myxococcales bacterium
CTGATAATTTACGATTGGGGCGAACAGCCCCGGGATGATGGCCATGTCCGGCATCGCGAGGTCGGGCATTGCGAGGTCCATGACAACGGGCATCGCCAGATCGGGCATCGCGAGATCGGGCATCGCGAGATCGGGCATCGCGAGATCCGGCATCGCGAAATCCGGCATCGCGAAATCCGGCATCGCGAAATCCGGCATCGCGAAATCCGGCATCGCGAAGTCCGGCATCGCGAAGTCCGGCATCGCGAAGTCCGGCATCGCAAAATCGGGCATCGCCAGATCGGCCATTTGCAGATCGCCCGCCTGCGCATCGCCCGCGGCGTCGGGCGGGGGCGCCGAGTCGCCGCGCGCCGTCATGTCGATCACTCCCGCGGCGTCGGAGGCGAACTCCACCCCGAGGTCGCGCGAGATCCCCGGGAGCGTGACGGTCAGCGCGAGCACCTTTCCCGGTTCGAGATCGCCGCTCGCCATCCCCATCCCGAGGACGGCGCGATCGGTGTCCTGCGCGGCGGCGATCACCGTCACGGTGCCATGCCGATCGGGACCGAACGTCAAATTGAGCTGCGCGGGCGCCGCCGACAGATCGATGGGGCCACCGGGGACCGCGTAGTCGATCGACGTGCTCTGATCGAGGTTCTTCACCTGGAGCGCGAGGTGCGCGACTCCCGGCAACGAGCCGTCGCTCTTCACGGTCAATTCGACGCCGCCCTGGCTGCCGCACCCGGCCAGGGCGAGCACGACGATGGCGAGGCGGCGCATCAGAAGCTCACCGGGATCGTCGCGGCCTGGCGATCGAACGGCGGTGCGGCCGGCGGCGCGAGGCCGATCCCGAGCCCGACGCCGGCGCCCGCGACGACGACCGCGCCGACCGTGGTCCAAAGCCACCATTTCTTGTACACCGGCGCTTTTTGGGGCGGCGCCTCGGCGGCGGGGGCGATTGCGGGCGCTGTCAACTGGATGGCAGCTCGCTCGTTCCCGCTTCCGTTCCCGTTCCCGGAGACGGCGGCCGCCGCGGCGCGCTTCGCGGCTTCGGCTTCCACGCCTTTTCGCGCGGCCTCTTCGTTCGCTGCCGCCTTCGCGCGCTCCTCCTCGTCGGCCTTCGCCTTGGCCGCTCTCGCCTTTTCCGCCGTCACCTCGGGCTCGAGCCCGGCGAGCGCGCGACTTGCTTCGTCGGCGCGCAGTCGCAGCCCCTCGTCGGGGGCCTTGGCGTTGGCGGCGAACGCGAGGAATGCCTTGTAGTCGTCGACGGCCTTGTCCTTCTCCGCCTTTGCCTGATAGCACTGCCCGCGATAGAAGAGCACCCCGGCGTTGTGGGTCAATTCATAGGCCGCGGAATAGTCGCGTACCGCCGCGGGAAAGTCGCGCGCGTCCTGCTCGCGGCGCCCTTTCTGGTAAAGCACCTTGGCGCCTTCCTTGGCCGCTTCCGTGGGCGGCGCGTCGGCGAAAGACGGCGTGCCGAATTCGACGCCGGCGGCGACAATGGCGAGCAGGGCGCGCGATCTACTGGAATGGATCATAATCGACCTTGTTTTGTGGCTTGCCCGACGGCGCATGGGCGGCCGCCGGCTTCTCCGGCCCCCGCCGGCGCAGCTTCACCATCGCGGCGTCGTCCCGGTCCGCCCGCAGTACCACGTCCTCGGAGTGATAGCCATCGAGGTGGAGGGAATAGGACTGCGTCCCCTCGCCGCGCGCGACGTCGAGGACGAGCGGGGTATTTCCCACCGTCCCGCCGCCCGCCTTCCGAACCACCGCGCTGCTCGGGTCCGACTCGATCTTCAACTTGACTGTCTTTGGCAATTCGGCCGGCGGGACGGCAACCGGCGCCGCTTCCTTTGCCGGCACCACCGCCGGCGGTGGCGGGGCAGCGGGCGGTGAAACCACCTTTTCGGACACCGGCGGTGCGACGGGGACCGTGATTGCAGGAGCCGTCGGCGCCCGACCGGCGCGAATCATGAGGAGACCGCCCGTCGCGATCAGCAGCAGGCCGGCGCCCAGCGCGACGAAGACGGCGGTCTTGCGACTCCCGGTTTGCGGCGGCATCGAGATCGAAACCTCGGAAGCCGAGTGGCCGAGCGTGGTGGACGCCATCGCGGCGGAGCGCGGTCCGGTGGGAAATCGCGGCTCCGCGGCGGGATCATCGGGACGCGGCGCTGGGTTCTCGGCGGCGCCCACGGCGAGCGCCGCCAGCTCGTCCTTGAGGTGCGCCATGGTCGCCTGGCGGGCTTCGGGCGCCTTGGCGAGCGCCCGCATGATCACGGCCTCCAGCTCCGGCGGCACCGACGGGGCCACCGCGCGCGGTGGACGCGGCTCTTCGTAGATGTGCGCGGCGAGGATCTCGCCGAAGCCGCCTTTGACGAACGGCGGATCGCCGCAGGCCATTTCGTACAGCACGCAGCCGAGCGAATAGATGTCGGAGCGCGCGTCGACCTCGCCCGCGCTCTTGCACTGCTCGGGTGACATGTAGGCCGGAGTGCCCATGATGGCGCCGGTGCGCGTCTTCACGCTCCCGGGCTCGCTGCCGGCCGACCCGAGCTTGGCGATTCCGAAGTCGAGGATCTTGACCCGCTGCCCGCCGGGCACCTCGGAATCGGGGACGAGGAAGACATTGTCGGGTTTCAGGTCGCGATGGACGATCCCCTTTTCGTGGGCGGCGGCCAGGGCGGAGGCGATCTGGCGACCGATCGCCGCCACCGTCGCGGGCGACAGCGCTCCCTGCCGCTCGATGCACGCGGCGAGGCTCTCGCCCTCGAGCAGCTCCATGACGATGAAGGCGCTGCCGTCGGTGTGCTGGCCGAAGTCGAAGATCTCGACGAGGCCGGGGTGCTTGACGAGCGTGGCGGCGCGCGCCTCGTTGAAGAAGCGGCCGACCATCTCCTTGTTGTGCGAGACGTCGGGAGAGAGGACCTTGATCGCCGCCTTCCGCCCGATCAGCCGGTGCTCGCCGACGTACACCACGCCCATGCCGCCCTCACCGAGCTTGCCGGTGATGGTGTAGTTACCGAGCGCTTCCCCAATCATGGGCGGACGGTAACCTCGCGTGCGGCTGGAAGGCAAGCGGCGGCTGGGCTTCGTCGAGCCTGCGGGCGAGCGCGCATCCACCAGGCATTGCAAGGTCGCCCGCGCCTTGGGCGTCCGCTCGCCGGGGATCGCACGATTGCCGCTTCAAACCACACGACCGCCGCCCAAAGAGGATCGCCGGCCGCGCGTGAATGCAGCAGTGCCGCATGAAAAGACCTGCCCGCCGCATGAGAAGGCATCACTGCCGCCTGTCCGGGTGAGGCTGCCGGTGTTGGCGGCAGGCGTGCCGCTGCACGAGACATGACCGCCGCGTGCAGAGACACGATTGCCGGTCAATGCGGCATGGCTGCCGCGCGGAACGCCCCTTCGGCGCGCGCGTTCCCGGTCAGGCCCCCGCCGTTGTGTCCGCCGTTGCCGCCTCTCCTCCCGAATCGGGTATCCTGCCGCCAATGGAAGACCACCGAGCGCAACCAGGGGGACCGCCGGACGAGCGGACGGAGTGGTCCATCTTCGAGCTGGCGGCCGAGGTGGGGATCGCGCCGCGCACGATCCGCATGTACATCCAGCGCGGGGTGATCACGCGCGTCGAGCACCGGGGGGCGAAGACCGTCTACGGGCGGCGCCAGTGGCTCCAGCTCCAGGCGGTGCGACGTCTCCGCCGCACCACGTCCTCGCTCGATGCGATCAAGCGCAAGGTGGTCAATGCGAAGGAGGAGGAGCTGGCGAAGCTGGCGGGGCTGCCCACGCAAGCGGCCGCCGCTCGAGAGCCCGCCCGACGGGACCGACCGTCGCCCGCCAAGATGCAGGAATCGTCCGCGGCGGTCGTCGCAGGTCTCGCCGCGGGAGGCGCGCCCGCCGGCGACGCGGTCCCCGACGATGCGATCGACGGTCCGCGCTGGCGCCACGTGCCGCTCCTTTCGGGCCTCGAGCTGCTGGTGCGCGACGGCGCCGGCCCGCTCGTCGAGCGCCTGGCGCGCGAGATCCATGACCGCTACGCCGTGCGCCGCGGGTAGCGCGGCGACCCGCGGGTGCGGGGCGAGAAGGGTTGGAAAGCCAATACCGTCCCCAATTCCCGCGCTGGCACGAAGCTCGCTAACGGTCGCTGCCCGTGCTCCGTGCCGCCCCCCGCCGCCATCGGCCGTACGCGCCGGCGCTCGCGCTGCTCCTGTGCGCCGGCAGCTGCGCGGGCAGCGGCATCGGCATCCCCGAGGCGACCGACCTCGCCGGCCCTCTCGTCGTCGATGGCGGTCGCGGCGACGGCAAGTCCTTCGCGGCCAGCTTCCAGAGCTTCCAGGACACGATCTTCACGCCGATCTGCACCCACTGCCACGCCGGCGCCTCCGCGCCCAAGGCGTTCCAGCTCGACGCCGCCAACTCCTACGCGATGCTGGTGAACGTGCCGAGCGTCGAGCTGCCGTCGATGAAGCGGGTCGCGCCGGGCGATCCCGACCACTCGTACATCGTCGTCAAGCTGGCCGGGATCAACCCACCCATGGTTGGGGCCCAGATGCCGTACAACGGGCCTCCCTACCTGGCTCCGGCGCAGATCGACGCCATCCGCACCTGGATCAAGGCGGGGGCGAAGCGGTGAAACACTTCGTCGCCGTCGCCCTCGTCCTTGGCGCGACCGCCACGACGGCGCGCGCCGAGCCGGAGTTCGCCATCCGCGAGGGGCTGCCGTGCAGCGCCTGCCACGTCAACCGCACCGGCGGAGGCAAGCGCAACGCTTTCGGGGTCCTCTACGGCCAGACGGTGATGCCGGTGTGGAACATCGGCTGGACGCCGCCCGCCGAGGGCGAGGGGCGCGAGCGGCGCGGCCTGATCGTCGATCCCCACGCCGGCGACTACATCAGCTTCGGCCTCGATTTCCGCGCGCAGAACCTCACCACCTTCTCCGCGCATACCGTCACGCCGAGCGGCAAGGACAACTACCTGCCGGCCAGCAACACCTTCCGCATCCCCGTCGCCAACCTCTACGCCGAGATGTCGCTGTTCGGGGACAACCTCGTCGCCTACATCGACGAGACGGTCGGCCCCGAGGGCGCCTCGATGCGCGAGGGGTTCGTGATGTACCAGAACCTCCCCTGGGGGCTCTACATCAAGGCGGGCCGGATCCTGCTGCCCTACGGCGTGCGACTCCCCGACGACACGATCTTCGTCCGCGACATGACGGGCTTCAACTACGCCAACCAGGACCTCGGCGGCGAGATCGGCTTCGAGAAGGGGCCGCTCTTCGGGGCGCTCGCGGTGACCAACGGCACCCAGGGCGGCACCGACAACAACCTCTCGAAGCAGGTGACGGGGACCATCGGCGCGCTGTGGCGCAAGCTGCGCCTGGGGCTCTCCTATTCGTGGGCCGACGGCACGACCGACCAGGCGCAGGCGGTGCGCCACGTCGGCGGCGCGTTCGCGGGGCTGGGCATCGGGCGGCTCTCCCTGCTCGCCGAGGGCGACTTCGTGCGCGACCTCTCCGGCCCCGGCAGCGCCGCGCCACCGACGGGGACGACGCCGGCGCCGACGACGGTGAAGTGGCAGTGGGCCTGGTACAGCGAGGCCGACCTGCTGCTCTACCGCGGCATCAACCTGCGCCTCGCCTTCGACTACCAGGACCCGGATCTCTCGGTCGCGAACGACCAGCGCGTTCGGTACACCGCGGCCCTCGAGGTGGCGCCGGTCGCGTTCCTGCGCGTCGGCGTCTTCTACTATTTGCGCCGCGACATCCCGCAGAACGTCGCCGGCAACCAGGACCAGCTGATCGTCCAGGTCCACGGGTTCCTGTGACGCTCGGCCCGAGCGAAGCGAGGTGAGCGAAGCGAACAATGGCCGAGCCAATTTCGAGCGAAGCGAGATAATGCGCGCGCCGATGGGAACGCTGCTGCTGCTGTGCGCCGCGATCGGCGGCTGCTCGACGCGCGTCGAGGGGCCGGAGGCGACCACCGTGGCGGGCCCGGCGCGCGACCTCGCCCTCGAGGCGGAGGGGCGCCGCGTCTACCGCAAGGCCTGCCTCGGGTGCCACGGCGAGCGCGGCGACGGGAACGGGCCCGGCGCGCGGATGCTCGACCCGGGGCCGCGCAACTTCGTCGCCGGCGTGTACAAGTTCCGCAGCACCTCGTCGGGGTCGCTGCCGCTGGTCGAGGACGTGGAGCGGACCATCGCCGAGGGCGTGCGCGGGACGACGATGCCGGCCTGGAAGTCCCATCTCAGCCGCCGCGAGCGGCACGCCGTCGCCGAGTACGTGCTCGGCTTCTCCGATCGCTTCGGGCAGGAGATCCCCGAGCGCCTCGTCCCGCCCGAGGCGGAGCTGAAGGTGCCCGCCCCGACGCCCGCGCTGATCGAGCAGGGCCGCGGGATCTACCTCCGCCTGCAGTGCGCCAGGTGCCACGGCGAGCACGGGCGCGGCAACGGCCCCGCCGCGCGCGACCTCACCGACGAGGAGGGCCGCCCGCAGCGGCCGCTCGACTTCACCGTCGGGATCTACAAGGGCGGCGGGCGCCCGGTCGACGTGTACCGCACCTTCGTCACCGGGCTGGGCTCGACGATGCCCTCCTTCGCCGAGGCGCTCCCGTCGGAGGACGAGCGCTGGGCGCTGGTCCATTACGTCCGGTCGCTGTCGCGGAAGAAGGGCGTCCTCGAGTACCTGTTCGGCCGCCAGACGAACTGGGAGTGACGGTGATCGCCGTCCGGAGCGCCGCGCTCGCCACCGCGCTCGCCGGCGCGGGCTGCGTGAGCCTCGATTCGCCGCCGCGCTGCTGGCCGGTGGTCGTCCGCGATGGAGCGAGTCGCCCTCTCGCCGACGGCGATCCGCTCGTCCTCGAGGCGGGGCCACTGCGGCAGTACATGGCGGTCGTCGGGATCGCCGCCGAGCGCATCGCGGGCGGCAGCGCCGGCGACGTGACCGATCCCACGAACCCCGACTACTCCGTGCGGCTCACCCAGGATAGCTGGGGCGAGCTGGCGAGACGCGAGGGCAAGCTCGGCTTTTCGGCGCGGCCCGACGGAACCAGCGAGCTCGACGGCCTCCGCCTCGTGCTGTGGACCGATCCCGCGGCATTGCTCGGCCTGACCTGCCGGCTCGCGGTCACCGTCGTCGACGACGGCGGCAACTACTGCGCGTCCGACGTGGCGGTGGTCCTCACCGGACCTTCGCCGTGACGAACAGCGGGTCCGAGTTGCGGCAATCGTGATCGTTGCTGATGAAGTGGAACATCACCGTGTCCGGCGCGTCGGGCGGCAGCGACATCGTCACGTTGTAGCGGCCGTTCGGGTACCCGCCATCGATCACGGGGCCGGGCGCGTTCATCCGGATGCCGTCGCCGAGATCATCGCCGACGAGCTCCTGGTCGGAGAGGGGGTTCTTGGGCGCCATGGCGTCGATCTCGAGCCGCACCAGCCCGTCGCCGAGCGGCGTCACCGCCGGGTTGCCGACCATCGGCGTGTCCATCGCGTCGTCGGTCGGCTCCGGCGAGATGTTCCACCCGCCCTTGTCGGCCGGCAGCGCGGTGAGACCGTCGGTGGAGGTCCCTTCGAAGAGCACCTCGTTGATGTTGTTGTCCTGCCCCGGGTGGAGGGTGATCGGCTTCGGGATGTATTTGTATTTGCTGCCGGGGAAGTACCAGTGGAAGCCGTATTGCGGCGCGCTCTGGCCGGCGGTCGGCAGCTCGCGCGCGAAATAGCCGTTCTCGTCGACGAGCGTGGTCCAGTGGTAGTCGCCGCCCCACAGCTCGCCCCACTCGATGAACATCACGCCCGGCCCGACCGGTTTGAGCTGCGGGTCGGTGATCCAGCCGTGGATCAGGGTGGGGAGGATCGGGTTGCCGTTGTCGTCGAGCCCCTGCCCCGTGCCGGCGCAGGCCGCCGCGACGAACGGCAGCGCCAGGACGAGGGCGGCCAGGCGGTGGCGACGGCGCTCCATGGTGGCCGCGGAGCCAGCACGAACGGTGCCACCATCGCCGAGGCCCCGTCGCTCGACCGCCGCCCTGGCAACCCGATTGCACCGTCGGGGCCCCCATGCGGCTCTGTGCGCTGTTCTTGCTGCTCGCCGGGTGCACCGGCGTGAAGAACGGCATCACGACGCCCGTGCAGGGCGACCCGCTCGCCTTCGCCCAGCAGGCCCAGCCGGTGCTCCAGCGCCACTGCGCCTTCGAGGCGTGCCACGGGCGCGCCGATCTGGCGCTGTCGCTGTACGCGGTGGACTACGTGCGCCTGGCGACGGGCGGACCGGGCACCCCGCTCGACGAACGCGTCCTCTCCGACGAGGAGCTGGATCACAACCACTGGGCGCTGGCGGTGCGGGTCGATTCGCCCGACCCGGAGGCGAGCCGCCTGCTGCGCAAGGTCCGCCCCATCAGCGACGGCGGCGAGGGGCACTTCGACGTCACGACGATCTTCTCCTCGCGCGCCGATCCCGACTACCAGGCGCTGTGCGCCTGGGCGCAGACGGTGAGCGCGGCGCGCTGGCCGGGCAAGAGCACCGGGTGCGCGCCCGCGCCATGAACCTCGCTGCGCGACGGCACGCCGTCGTCCTGGGCCTGCTCCTCGCCGCGCCGTTCGGGGCGCGAACGGCGGCCGCCGACGACAAGGGCGTCACCGCCTCCTCCGGGCTCGCGGTCTACGCCGACAGCGACGCGACGACGGTGATCACACCGCACGTCGAGGCGGCCTGGGCCGACCGCGGCGCCAGCCTGCACGCCGGGTGGCTCGCCGACGTGATCAGCTCCGCGTCGGTGGACGTGGTCACGGCCGCCACCAGCCGCATTCGCGACATGCGCCAGGAGGTGAGCGTCGGCGGCGGCTACGAGAGCGGCAAGAAGGGCTTCGACGCCGGCTACTCGTTCTCGTGGGAGAACGACACCATCTCGCACACCGCGTCGGTGGGCGGGTCGGCCACCTGGAACAACAACCTCGAGACGCGCCTCCACTACACCTTCAACTGGACCTCGCTCGGCCGCGCCACCGAGCCGCGCGAGGAGTGGCGCTCGATGATGGTCCATGGCATCGAGGCGGCGATCCTCCACCCGCTCGGCCCGCGCGCCTCCGCCGAAGTGGTGCTCTCGGGCTACTACTCGACGGGCTACCAGGCGAACCCGTATCGCAAGGTGCCGGTCAGCGCCTCGGGGCTCCTCTCCGGGGCGCTGTGGTTCGACGAGGTGGTGCCTGACACGCGCCTGCGCCTCGCGGCGACGGGACGGCTGCGCGGCGCGCTCTCCCGTCGCGTCGTCGGGTCGGCCGAGTACCGCCTCTACCACGACACATGGGGCCTCACCGCGCACACCGCCGAGCTGCGGCTCGTCACCGACGTGTGGCGGCACCTCACGTTCGAGGTGCGCGAGCGGTTCCACATCCAAGGCGCGAGCGACCTGTACCGCACGCTCTACACCCAGCCGCACGAGTACATGACGCGCGATCGCCGCCAGAGCGCATTCCTCGCCAACGCCGCCGGGCTCGCCGCCGCCTACGACTGGCAGACGAAGCGGGCGCACCTCTCGATGCGGCTCTCGTGCGACGGAGTCACCTCGGACTTCGAGCACTTCCTGGCGCCGGCGGCGGGCGGCGGGTTGCAGCCGCTGGGCTGGGTGGTCGCGGTGGTGTCGCAGCTCGCCCTGGAAGCCGAGTTCTAGGAGCCTGTTCCCGTAATTCCCTGCTGCGGCGTCCGATGCGCTCGCCCAGGCTTCGTCGCTCCTCCTTGGATTACGGAAAGTAGTCCTTCGTCGTCGCTGCGCGCGAATGGGTCCCCCGCTCGCTTCGCTCGCTGCCCCATCCGTGCTCGCGACCTCCTCGCCTGGGCGGCGCCTCGAACGCCTCGCGACGGCGCCTTACGGAAACAGGCTCCTAGCGCGTCGGCGCGATCCGGAACGCCACCCCCGAGCCGGCCGGGCCGCCGACGAGGAGCGCCTCGTAGCGACGGGCGAGGCCCGCGGAGGAGACGCCGTCCGAGGCGGCGCGATCGAGGATCGGCAGCGCCACCGGGTCGGGCAGCGCGATCCGAACGCCGTCGGCACCGACGGAGAGCGGTCCCGTGAGCGGCGCGGCGTGACCGTCGGCGATCCGCGCGAGGTGGTCGAACGCCGGCGCGTCGCGCGAGGTCTTGCCGACGACGAGCGCGCCCCCCGCGAGGCGCGCCGCCACCATGGCGAAGTCGCCGTAGTCGGCCTCCGCCCGCAGCGGGCGATCGGGCGCGGTCTCCTCGGCGAGGAGCGTCCCCGTCGCGACGCGGCCATCGAGCGTCAGCTCCGCCGGGCCGGCCGACCAGCGCACCGCGCCCTCGGGATCACGCGTCTCCCAGACCGGGGCGAGCGCGTCGGACTCGAGCGCGAGCGCCGTCGTCGTCGTCCGCAGGTGCGCGACGACGGTCGCACCGCGGCGCGCGAGGTCGAGGCGCAGCGGCGCATGGTGCGGCCGCTCCGCGAAGTCGGCGACGCTCTCCTCGAGCGAGGGCGCGTGGAGGCGATCGAGCGGCGCGCTCTCGTAGAGCAGCGCGCGCCAGCGCCCCTCGGCGCCGAGCCAGCCTTTCACCTCCACCTCGGCGGCGGAGCGGTGCACGCCGAAGACGAGCACCGCGTGGTCGCTGCCGTCGCTGAAGAAGATGAGCTGGTCGCGCCAGCACTGCCCATCGCGCGCGGGCGACGGGCGCGACGCGCTCTTGCAGCCGCCAAGGAGCGCCAGCGCGGCGACGGCGACGAGGCGCGCCCTAGCCACCGTCGCGCACGAGGAGCGTGCACACGCTCGCGACGTGCAGCCGCTCCACGCCTTCCTCGACGCGCGCGGTGAGGCGGCGGGGCGTCGGGCCGAGCTGCGGGCAGAACGGATCGGGCTCGTCGAAGCGGCCGACGAGAGCGCGGCGCGAGGCGCACCCGCCGCCGCAGGTCGCCACGAGCGGGCAGGCGCGACACGCCTCGGGCAGGCGACGGAACTCGCTCGCCGGCACGCGCCCGTCGCGCGGCCAGTACACGCACGGGCGACGCTCCCCCGTCGGCGTGACGCGGATCGAGCCGCGGCCGCACGGGCTGCCCGAAAGCGGCAGGCCCGCCGCCGCCGCCGCCACCACCGGCTCGCTGCACCCGAGCACCGTCGTCGCGCCGAGGAGGCTCGCGACGGCGAGCCAGAACTCGTCGGGCCGCGGCAGGAACTCGGGCGAGGTGACGGGCTGGTAGGTGTTGACCCGCAGCGGCGCGCCGAGCCGGCCGGCGAGCCGCGCGAGCGCGCCCAGGTGGCGGTGGTTGTCGCGCATCATCACCGCCAGCACCGTCGTCGGGACCTTCTCGTGCGCGCAGCGCTCGAGCGCCGCCACCGCGCGGTCGAAGGCGCCCTCGCCGCGGAACGCGTCCATCCGCGCGCGGTCGGGGAAGTCGATCGAGATCTCCACCTCGGCCAGCCGCGCGAGGCGCGCCCGATCCAGCCCGAGCACCGTCAGGCCGTTCGAAACGAGGCTCACGCGCTTTTTCCGCTCTGCGAGGAGATCGAGGATCGCCTCGTGCTGCGGGTTGAGGCAGGTCTCGCCGGTGCCGAGGTTCACGCCGTCGACGTCGAGCGCGTCGAGCGTCGCCCGCACCTCGTCGAGCGTGAGGTGGTGCACCGGCGGGCCGGGCCGATAGCAGTGCGGGCAGCGGAGGTCGCAGTCGTTGGTCAGCCCGAGCCCGAGGGAGAGCGCCATCAGCCTCCGGTGGTGGCGAGGTCGGGCACGCCGGCGTCGACGGGGACGTCGGAGCAGCGCAGCGCCCGCGACGGGTCGGGGCACTCCGTCACCAGGGGGCAGGTTCCGCCATCGCGCTGATCCGGGCATTGGGAGAGGTTCTCGTAGCAGCAGGAGACGGGGTCGGGGCACGAGGTCCGCTCGAACAGCACTTTCCGGCGCAGCGTCGTCCCGCCGAGGGTGACGGCGATCTCGCCCTCCGACGAGCACATGAAGCAGCACGGCTCGCTCGAGAACACGATGCGGAAGTCGCGCAGGACGTAGTAGTCGGTCTGCGCGCTCTCGCGGACCCAGTCGCCGCCGGTCTGCTTGAACCCGCCGACGACCTGACCACCGGCGAACTCGCTCGCCTCGATGATCGCGCCCGCGGGGCTCGCGCCGCCGGGCGGCACGCCGACGCGCAGGTCCACCTGGAACATGTCGTTGCCCTGCGGCCCCAGCGTCACCGGCGCCGGATCTCCGTCGGCGATGGGAGTGAAGGGTAGGCCCTGGTACTTCCCCGGGCAGGTCGAGCACTGCCCGACCTCGAGCACCCATCCCGTGCCGTCGTCGTCGCCGTTCCAGTTGATGCAGCCGGCGGCGGCCAGGGCGAGCAGCGCGCACGCCAGGGCGCGCGTCACTCGGCGCATGGGTACGGAACGAAGTCGTCGGCCATCTGCACCGGGCAGTCGAAGAGCACCGCGCCCGCGTTGCCGGGGATGGGGTTGCCGGTCTCATCCTCGCGCAGCGGGAGCGCCGGCGCGTACTCACCCGCGGCGATGTGCTTTCGCGCCGTCACCATCGACTGCACGTCGGACTTGAGCGGATCGTCGAAGGTGTCGACGAGGTGGATGCTCGCGTCGGCGGCGGGCAGGACGTGCAGGAACTGCGGCTGCCAGAGCGGCGAATAGAGCTTGTCGCTCCGATCGGGCCGCGCGCAGGGCGCCACCGGCACGACCGTGTTCGAGCCCTCGCCGTTGTTCATCCCGGTGATGTCGGTCCCGAGGCCGCGCTCGGTGACCGGCCGCCACGGCGAGACGTTCGGGAAGGGGACGTCGCAGATCTTCGGCATCGGCGTCGCGCTGCAGTTGCGGAAGTGGACGAAGATCTGCGCGAAGGGCATCAGCGAGCGGCTCGTCGAGTCGGGCGCCGCGGGGAAGACGCCGTCGGAGACCGAGAAGTCGAACAGGTGCACCTGGTAGCCTTCGTACCACCCGAGCTTGTCGGGCACCACGCGCGTCGAGCGGGTCATGTCCTGCCACAGCGGATCGCCGTTGTGCTTGAGCGTCGTGCCCGCCAGCACGAGCGCGAAGTGCAGCAGCACCTCCTGCGGCCCGGTGTAGTCGCCGAGCAGCGACCCGAAGTCGAGCACCGCGGCGCTGCCCTCGAGCTTGCCGGCGCGGGAGAGCTGGTCGATCGTCGCCACCGACTTGATGGTGTCGGCGACGTAGTCGTCACCGACGGTGACCACCCACATCTGCCAGAACGGCGAGAAGCCCTCCTGCCCCGGGATCCGCGCGACCACCGGCCGCCCCACGAGGTGGTCCCAGGCGATGCGGCGGTGCTCGTCGATCGGGCAGGCCGCGTCGCCCTTGCGGCAGAACCAGAACGAGTCGGCCACGTCGCGCGATCCGAAGCCGAGGAACCAGTAGCGCACCGGCGCCTCGTTGAAGAAGCCGGTCGTGGTATTGATGAGCCGGCCGTCGGCGTGATCGAGCCCCGGCCAGACGGCGCGATCACCGTCGGAGAGGGTCGCCTCGATCGGGCCGCGATCGGGATCTCCCACGGGCGCCGCCACCGGACCGCACCCGGCGAGGATCAACATGAGCGCGACCGCGACTCGCATCGGAAATTACCTCGCCCGGCGACGGGAGGAGCGTAGCAGAAAGCACGCCACGCGAGCCGTCCGTGGCTTGCCGCTTGCACTTTTTCCGACGGTGCGCTGCGTGCTGGTCGCGCTCGTGTTCGCCGCACTCGGCAGCGCCGGGTGCGTGCGGCCGTGGCAGCGCGAGACGCTCGCGCGCCTGCAAGACCGCCTCGACGGCCACCCTGCCATGCACGCCTACGAAGCCCACCTCTGGATGGTGCGCGAGGGCGCCGCGGGTGGACAGGGCAAGGCGGGGGGCGGATGCGGCTGCAACTGATCGCGTTCGGCCTCGCGCTCGCGGCGGCCGGCTGCTCGACCGAACAGGTGCCCGCGCCGCAGGGGGTCGAGGGTTGCCTCGCCTACGCCTGCCACGCGCGGGTCGAGCACATCCATTACGGTGGCGCCCCGCTCGCCTGCACCGGCTGCCACGGCGGCAACCCCGAGGCGACGACGAAGGAGGCGGCGCACGTCACGACGCAGGTCTCCTTCAAGCCCTCATCGCCGGCGAGCCACATCCTCAACAACCCGTCGCTCGACGAGATGGCGCAGCTGCCGGAGGACGTGCTCCGCTTCCTCAACCCGTCGGACTACCGCATCGTGCGATCGACCTGCGGCAGCGCGACGCTGGGAGGGGGCGGCTGCCACGCCCGGATCACCGACGAGAGCCTCCTGAGCGTTCACGCAAGCCTTTCGGGGCATCTCTCGGGCGGCGCATTCTTTTCGGGGTTTCCCGCGGACACCTTTTTCGGGCTCGGCGACCTGACCGATCCCTACCCGGCGAAGATCGACGGCACGCTCCCGTCGCTGGTCGCCTTCCCGCCCGAAGCGCCCGCGCAGGCCGACGCGCTCGCCGCCGCGTTCTACCCCGCCTTCACGCAGCAGTGCCTCGAGTGCCACCTCGAGCGCAACGGTCCGGCCGACCCGGGCAACTTCTACCCGGGCGGCTGCAACGCCTGCCACCTCACGACGGACAACGACGGGCGCACCAAGACGGCCGACCAGACGCAGAACCCCGACGAGGTCGCCCACGGCGCGCGCCACCGCTTCACCAACCTGATCCCCGATTCGCAGTGCGACCACTGCCATCACGCACACCTTGACCGCGGCATGTTGATCCAGGGCGTGCGCGAGCGGGCCGAGGTCGGCGGCGACAGCGCCATCGGCGGCAAGAACGTCGGGCTGCCCGACCCGCCGAACGTCGTCTGGTGGCCGCAATCGAACTACGTGCGCTTCGAGGGCGACTACACGATCTACGGCAAGCCCTACCCCTTCTACATCGAGGACGAGGACTCGACCAACGCCGTCGACGAGACGCCGCCCGACATCCACCACGAGCGCGGGATGGCCTGCATCGACTGCCACGCGATGGGCGAGTCGCACGGGCCGGGGCACATCTCGAAGCGGCTCGACAACGAGATCCAGGTGCGCTGCCAGAGCTGCCACGGCGCGCCCGAGGGGGTCATCGATGTCTCGGCGAGCACGCTCCAGCGCGCCGCCACGCGCGTCGGCGCCGTCGGCGACAACCCGCCCACGCTCTCGGTCACCGACAGCGGGCTGGTCTCGCAGATCGGAAAGCTCGACGGCAAGGCGCACCCGGTGACGCAGATCGCGCAGGTGCTCGACGACCACAACCCGCCCGAGCAGCTGGCGCCCGTCGACCCCGCGCAGGTCTGCGACAACCGCACGAAGGGGCCCTGCTTCAACAACAAGACGCTCCTCGGGTGCGGGCTCCACGCGGGCAGCGCGGCGTTCCGCGCGTCGCTGCTGGCGAAGTTCAACTCGATCCCGCCGGCGGTGCGGGCGCAGTATTTCCCCGGCCTGCCCGGCGGGGCGAAGCTCCCCGACGACCTCGGCAGCCGCGCCGGCCGCCTCGAGTGCTTCACCTGCCACAATGCCTGGACGGCCAACTGCTACGGCTGCCACATGGTCCGCGACGACCGGCAGATGGGCCGCAACATGCGCACCGGCCAGATGGAGCCGGGGCTGGTCTCGACCTACGGCATGTCGGTCGTCGCCGACGCGCTCACCCTCGGGCTGAACCCGCGCGGGCGGATCTCGCCGATGGTCGGCACGAGCATCTTCTTCACGTACATCGACGGCTCGGGCAACAAGGTGTTCGACGCGGTGCCGCTCGCCTCGGGCGCGGGCCCTGCCGGCGACGGGCAGGCGCACAACGCGGTCCACCACCACACCGTGCGCCGGCTGCCGCGCAACTGCGACGCCTGCCACCCGCTCGACGGCAACGTCAACCTCGACGGCGAGCAGCTCAAGCGCGCCGTCGGCTTCGGCACCGGCAAGTTCGTGTTCGTCGACGGCACGGGCAAGCGCCACCTGCTCGACCGCATCGTCGCCATCGACTTCGACGGCGACGGCAAGCCGGACGACCCGCTCGGTCCGCTCGGCCCGCACGCGCAATCGGCGACGCCGCTCATCGCGTCGACGCACCTGCCGCTCGATCCGATGGCGCCCGCGGGCGTCCCCGGCCCCCTCGATCTCGATGCCATCAACCGCATGCTGGGCAACGCCGTGGTTCCCCAGCAGCGATAGGAGACGAATCATGCGCGCTCGGGCGATCTGCCTCGTGACGTTCCTCGCCGGCTGCGGCCCCACGCCCCCGAGCGATCAGGTGGAGACCTTGACCCCCGAGCCGGCGGGCGCGCCCACGGCGGTCGCCGACGGGCGGCTCACCTGCCTCGGCAACAACCCGCCGCCGCAGGTGACGTCGCAGCAGGTGGTGCTGCCGGGCTGGACCCGCTTCTTCACCGACCCGACCGCGACGAACGATGGCGCATCCCAGACGCCGGTCCATGCGGTGCCGGCGCGGATCGAAGCGTTCAGTTCGAACGGCGCCTCGCTCGGCTCGACCTTCGCCAGCGCCACCGACGGCCGCGCCGCCCTCACCGTCCCGATCACCGGCTCGGGATTCACGGGCCACCTCGAGGCCACCTGCGACGCGATGTGCGCCGGGGGCGCCGCCGGGCTGATCGACTACCACTTCTGGACCAACCGCCCCTACACCCAGCCGCAGACTGCCGGCTGGGCATGGATGATGTCGCAGGCCGACCTCACCGCGGTCGCCACGAAGGCGGGCGTCACCGTCGACGGGAGCAAGGCGATCGCCGCCATCGCCGTCCACGATTGCGACGGCTTCGGCGTGGGCAACGCGGTGGTCACGGTGGGCGGCTCGGCCTCGGGCGGCATCTACTTCGACGGCTTCGACGCCACCGCCGGCACCTTCACCGCCGCGAGCGGCCGCGTCGCGTTCGCCAACCTGCCGCCCGGTTCGACCGAGGTGAAGGCATTCGGTCGCACCGACGCCGGCGGGCCGCTCACGCTCCTCGCGTCGATCACCGTCGACCTCAAGCCCGGCGTGATCACCGGCATCGACCTCGAGCCGCGCAACGGCACGAAGTGATCGCATCGAGCCCCGCCGGCTCCTCCTCGGCAACGCGGCGGCGCTCGCCGCCCTGGTAGCGAGCGGCGCCGCGTCGGCCGCGCTTTGGGCGCGCGGGCTCGACGGTGACACGGCGGCGTTCGCTCCACGGGCGGTCGCCGGTGCGGCGCTCCAGGCGATCGCGGCGGTGGCGGCGTGGCGCCGCGACGATCGCGCGACGGTGGCGCTGGTGGCGCTGTTCGGCCTCGGCTTCCGCCTGCTCGCGCTCGGCGGGGGGCCGGACCTCTCGAGCGATCTGCGGCGCTACCTGTGGGACGGCCGCGTGCAGGCCGCGGGCTTCTCGCCGTGGGCGATGCCGCCGTCGGACCCGCGCCTCGCCGCGCTCGTCGACGCGGAGGCCGGCCCGGCCACGATCAACCGCCCCGGCGCGGTGACGGTCTACCCGCCGGGCGCGCAGGCGTGGTTCCGACTGCTCCACGACGTCGGAGTGCGGACCACCGGCGGGCTGCGGCGCGTCGCCGTCGGCGCCGACCTCGCGACGCTCGCGCTCCTGCTCGCGCTGCTCGCCCGCCTCGGCGTTCCGCGCGGCCGCCTCGCGCTGTGGGCGTGGTCGCCGCTCGCCATCGCCGAGACGGCGGTCTCGGCGCACCTCGAGGCGCTGCTGGTCCCGCTCGTCCTCGGCGCGCTGCTCGTCGGAGAAACCGCCGCCGACGACCCGCGCGCGTCGAGGCGGACGATCGCCGCGGGCGGGCTCCTCGGCGCCGCCTCGCTGATCAAGCTGTGGCCGGCGCTGCTGCTCGCCGCGCTCCCGCCCGCGCGACGGCGCCTCGCCGCGGCGACGGCGGGCGGGCTGTTCCTCGTCGCGTACCTCGCGTGGCTGCCCCGCGCCGGCGCCGGCGTGCTCGGCTTTCTGCCCCGCTACTTCCGCTCGGGCGAGGACTTCAACCTCGCGCTGCGCGGCTTCCTGGCGCAGGCGCTCGCGTCGCCGCTCGGACGCGCGGCCCGCCCGACGGCGATGGCGCTCTGCGCGGTCGCGCTCCTCGCCGCGATCGCGGTCATCGCTCGCCGTCGCGACGCCACGAGCACGGTGATCCCGGCGCGCGATCTCCTGATCGCGTTCGTGCTCCTCTTCCCCGGGCCGCTCCACCCCTGGTACGCGCTCGCGCTGGTGCCGCTCGTCGCCGCCGCGCCGTCGGCGGCCGGGATGTGGCTCTGCGCGACGCTGCCGCTGTCGTACCTGAAATACGGCGCGCCCGACGGCGTGATGCCGCCGTGGATTCCCGCGTTCGAGTTCCTCCCGGCTTGCGCCTTGCTCCTCGCGGGCGCGATGCGAGCGCGCTTTTTCCGTCGAGGAGCGGCGTGACGGCGGTGGTGGCGACGGCGGCGATCTACGGCGCGGTGCTGGCCGCGCTGTTCGGCTACAGCGTGAGCTGCCACCTCCTCGTGCTCCTCGCGCGCCGCGCGCGCCGTCCCGAGGCGTCGCCACCGCGGGAGTGGCCCTCGGTGACGGTGCAGCTGCCGCTCTTCAACGAGCCCGACGTCGTCGAGCGGCTCCTGCGCGCGGTGGCGCTCCTCGACTACCCGCGGCCGCTCGAGGTGCAGGTCCTCGACGACTCCACCGACGGGACGACCGCGCTCGCGGCGCGCCTGTGCGGCGAGCTGTCGCGTTCGGGCCTCGCGCTCTCCCACCTCCGGCGCGTCGAGCGGCGCGGCTACAAGGCGGGCGCGCTCGCCGACGGGCTCGCGGTCGCGCAGGGCGAGGCGGTGGCGATCTTCGACGCCGACTTCGTCCCGCCGCGCGACTTCCTCCTTTGCACCGTGCCGCACCTGCTCGAGCCGGGCGTCGGTGTGGTGCAGGCGCGCTGGGGCCACCTCAACCGCGACGAGGGGCGCCTCACCCGCGCGCAGGCGCTCGCCATCGATGGCCACTTCGGCGTCGAGCAGGCCGCGCGCGCTACCGCCGGCTTCCTCGGCGCGTTCAACGGCAGCGCCGGGGTGTGGCGGCGCGAGGCGATCGCCGACTCCGGCGGCTGGTCCTCCGACACCCTCACCGAAGATCTCGATTTGTCGATCCGCGCCCAGCTTCGCGGCTGGCGCGTGCGCTACGTCGAGCAGGTCGAGGTGCCGGCCGAGCTGCCGCGCACCCTCGGCGCGCTCAAGGCTCAACAGCGACGGTGGGCGCAAGGCTCGACGGAGACGGCGAAGAAGCATGCGCGCGCGCTGCTGCGATCGGACCGCCCGCTCGCCGCACGCCTGGAGGCGCTGGTCCACCTCACGCACTACTTCACGCAGCCGCTCATCCTCCTCGCCGCGCTGCTCGCGCTGCCGCTCGATCTCGCCGTCGCCGGCGGCGAGCGGCCGGGCCTGGGGACGCTGGCGCTGCCGCTGCTGGCCGCCTCGGGGGGACCGACGGCGCTCTACCTCACGGCGCAGCGCCGCCTGGGCGGGCCGCTGCTGCGACGGCTGCGCGATCTGCCGTGGCTGCTCCTGCTCGGCACGGGGCTGATGGTGTCGAACTCCGTCGCCGTCGCGCGCGGGCTCGTCGGCGCCGGCGGTGCGTTCGTGCGCACGCCGAAGGGCACGGCGCGACCGGCGCCCGGCGGGACCGGGCTCGCCCTCGTCGAGACGCTCGCCGCGTTGGGCTTCCTCGCGCTCGCGGCGCGCCTGGTCCACCACGGGCTCGCCTCGCTCGCGCCGTTCCTGCTGCTCGATGGGCTGGGCCTGCTGTGGGTCGGCGCCGGCTCGCTCCTCGAACGGCTGCCGCGTAGGCAGGCGATCGAGGCGGCGCGCGAAGGCGACGCGCTCGCCCCCGAGGAGGGCGCGTGAAGTTCGTCGCGGTGATCCCGGTGCTCGACGAGCGCGCGGCCGTCGAGGCGCTGCTCGCCGCGCCGGCGCTGCGCGCGCTCGACGGCGTGGTG
>JAJXSP010000468.1 GCA_021784515.1 Myxococcales bacterium
GAGACCCTGGCCCCCGATGATCCCGGAGCGCGATCCGGTCGCCTCGCCGAGGAGGCGCACCAGCTTGAGGGCGGTGACGGCGTCGTCGGTGGGCGCGGCCGCGAGCGTCTCGAACGCCAGCGTGAGGAGCGCGTCACCGACGAGGATGCCGGTCGCCTCGCCGAACATCGCGTGGCAGCTCGGCTTGCCGCGGCGCTCGTCCGCGTTGTCGAAGGCCGGCAGATCGTCATGCACCAGCGAGGCGCAGTGCACCAGCTCGATCGCCGCCGCCAGCCGCCCGACCAGCTCGCCGCCGGCGGCGCCGTAGGTGTCGGCGACCATCAGCGCCAGCGACGGGCGCGCCCGCTTCCCGCCCGGGAAGACCGCCTCGCGCATCGCGACGTGGAGGCGGCTCGGGGGCGAGCCCGGCGCGGGGAGCACGCGGTCGAGCCATCCTTCGATGGTCTCCTGCAGACGGACCAGCGGCCCCGGGTTCTCGGTCCTGGCGTTTTTCCTATTCATGCGATCGAGACATCTCCCAGCGGCGCTTGCCCACCCAACCACGTATTTTTCCCTGACGCGCGCAGGCACTTTCGCATACAAACGGACCGCGGGAAAGTGCCTCCGTCACGAAAGCGGGCCACCTGAACATGCGATTGACAGCTGTGGCGGGCGCGCCCCACGTGGCGGTGGTGGGCGCGGGGGTGGGTGGGCTGAGCGCGGCGATCCGCCTCGCGGCCGCGGGCGCGCACGTCACGGTGTTCGAGCGCCACGCTGCCCCGGGCGGCAAGATGCGCGAGGTGGAGGTGGACGGCCGCCGCCTCGACGCCGGGCCGAGCGTGCTGACGATGCCGTGGGTGTTCGAGGAGCTGTTCGCCGCCGCCGGGGCGCGGATGGCCGACCTCGTGACGCTGCTCCCCGTCGAGCCCGCCTGCCGCCACTTCTTCCCCGACGGCTCGCGCCTCGACCTGTTCAACGATCCGGAGCGCTCGCGCGAGGCGATCCGCGCCTTCGCGGGCGAGGGGGCGGCGCGCGGCTTCGACGCGCTGCGCGCGCACGGCCGGCGGATCTTCGGGATCGTGCGCGAGCCGTTCATGGAGTCGCCCGTGCCGACGCTGGCGGCGATGCTCCACCCGTCGCGGCTGCGGCTGATCGGGCAGTTCCTGCAGCTCGACGCGAACCGCACCCTGTGGAAGGCGCTCGAGGCGATGTTCCCCGACGACCGGCTGCGGACGCTCTACGGCCGCTACGCGACCTACAACGGCTCGTCGCCGTTTTCCTGCCCGGCCACGCTCTCGGTGATCGTCCACGTCGAGCAGGAGTTCGGGATCTCCGTCGTGAAGGGCGGCATGGCGCGCCTCGCCGGCGCGCTGGCCGAGGTCGCGCGGCGGCTCGGCGTCACGGTGCGCACCGGCGCCGAGGTGGAGCGCGTGGTGGTCGAGCACGGGCGGGCCGCGGGCGTGGTCGTCGCGGGCGAGCGCTTCGACGCGGACGCAGTCGTCGTCAACGGCGACGCGCTCCAGCTGCACCGGCGCCTGCTCGCCGGCGAACGCGGCGCAAAGAAGGCGGCGCGCCGGGTGGAGGCGATCGAGCCGTCGTTCTCGGCCTTCGTCGTGCTCGCGGTCGCCGACGTGGGCGACGCGCCGCTCGCCCACCACAACGTCTTCTTCTCGCGCGACTACCGCCGCGAGTTCGACCAGCTCGGCGACGGGAAGCGCCCGCCCGACGATCCGACGGTGTACCTGTGCGCGCAGGATCGCGCGCCCGGTGCTGCGCCGCCCGCCGACGGGCGCGAGCGCCACCTCCTGCTCACCAACGCCCCCGCGCTCGACGCCGCGCACCCGATCGACTGGACCTTGGAAGGAGCCGAATGCCGACGCCGCCTCGACGAGACCCTCGCGCGCCACTCGGTGACGCTGCGCCGCTCGGTGGAGCGGAGCGTGACGCCGGCGGACTTCGAGGCGCTGTTCCCGTCGAGCCGCGGGTCGCTGTACGGGGGCTCATCGAACGCGCGGACGGCGGCGTTCGAGCGGCCGACCAACCGGGTGCCGGGCACGCGGGGGCTCTACCTGGTCGGCGGGAGCGCGCACCCGGGGGCGGGGGTGCCGATGGTGGCGCTCTCGGGGCGGATCGCCTCGTCGCTGGCGATGGCCGAGCTTGGCATCGCGCCGCCGCCTCTCCCGGCGGCTACGTCTGGTGGTACTTCGACGCGCTGACCCCCGAGGGCGACGGGCTCGCCTGCATCTTCTTCGTCGGTCTGGTCTTCTCGCCGAGCTACGCGGCGCGGTGGCGGCGCGGGCAAAACCCGCTGCCGGGCGAGCACTGCGCGCTCAACCTCGCGCTGTACCGCGGCGGCCGCCAGGTCGCCTGGGTGATGACGGAGGTCGATCGGGCGGTCGAGGTCTCCGACGAGCGCGTGGCGATCGCGCGCTCGACGATCGAGCGCGACGGCGCGGGCTGGAAGATCCACATCGCCGATCGCCGCGCGCCCTACCACCAACGGATCGAGGGCGAGATCTCCGTCGAGCCGCTCGCGCCGCCCTTTTGCCCCGTCGAGCTGACGGCCGGCGCCGGCGGTCTCCACGGATGGCAGGTGCTGGCGCCGCGGGCGCTGGTGCGCGCGCGCTTCGAACGCCCCGGCTTCCAGCTCGAGGGCATCGGCTACCACGACCGCAACCACGGCGAGGAGCGCCTCGACGACGCGTTCGCGCGCTGGGGCTGGGCGCGCTTCCACGGCCCGCGCGCGACGACGGTGATCTATTCGATGGTGGAGCGCGACGGCCGCCGCCGCGCCCTGCTCGCCCGCGCGAGCGACGGCGACGCGGAGGTGCTGCCGATCGAGGTCGCGCCGCCGCCCGAGTCGCCGACGCGGCGCACCGGCTGGGGCCTCGAGCTGCCCGAGCGATTCGGCGCCGGCGCCCTCACCGTCTCGCCGACGAGCCTCATCGAGGAGGCCCCTTTTTACGCCCGCTACCGCGCCCGCCTCGACGGCGACCCGGCGATCGCGGCCGAAGGGATCGGCGAACACCTCGACTGCGACCGCTTCCGCCACCGCGGCCTGCAGTTCCTGCTGCGGTACAAGATGCTCGGGGCCTGGCGCTTCTGACGGAAGCGGGAACGTCACGCCCGGCGCAGCGTGATCAGCGTGATCTCCGACGGCGCGCCGATGCGCAGCGGCGGTCCGGTGGTGCCCGCGCCGCGGCTCACGTAGAGGTGGCTGCGCCCGCGTCGGTACAGCCCGGCGGTGTAGCGCGAGGCGAGCCGCGCCGGGTTGAGGAAGCGCCCGAGCAGCGGCACCGCCACCTGGCCGCCATGGGTGTGACCCGACAGCACGAGCGTCGCCCCGAGCGCCGCGCACCGCTCGAACAGCGACGGATCGTGGGCCAGCACGATCGCCGGCACGCCGTCGGGGCGCCCCTCGAGCGCGCGCCCGGGATCGGCGAGGCGCGACCAGGTGTCGTCGACGCCGGCGAGCCAGTAGCGCGTCCCGTCGCCGGCGAGCCGCCCGTGGTTGCGCAGCACCTCCACGCCGCGCGCCGAGAGCCCGGCGATGAGGCGGCGGTGGTCGCCGAAGTAGTCGTGGTTGCCCATGCACATCGCCACGCCGTCGCGGGCGCGCAGCTCGCCGAGCACGCGCCCCACCTCGTCGACGAACGCGTCGCCCGAGGTGATCAGGTCGCCGGTGATCGCGACCAGCTCCGCGCCGAGCGCATTGACCCGCTCCACCCAGCGCCGCACCCGCGCCGGCGGCGTGTAGCCGCTCATGTGCAGGTCGGAGAGCTGGGCGATGCGATAGCCGTCGAGCGCCGCCGGCAGATCGGGCACCGCCACCTCGACGCGGCGGAGCACGGGGCGCGTGCGCCGGAACGTCGCGCCGCTCGCGCCGGCGACCGCACCGACGGCGAGCGCGCCCGCGCACGCCTCCCACCCGGGCGCCCCGACCGCGCGCGACGCGAGCCACGCGAACGGCGCCGCGATCGCCCCGACGAAGCAGGCGCCCCACCACGCGAAGAACACCGCCACCGTCGTACCGAGGATCCCGCGCTCGGCGCCGGGCACGAGGCCGACGCGCAACCGCACCACGAGCGGGATCGAGATCGCGGCGCAGATCCCGAGCGCCGCGGGCAGCGCCCCGCCGCCGAGCCGCGGGCTCAGCGCGCCGGCGACCAGCAGCACGCCCGGCACCTCGCCGAGCAGGCCGAAGAACAGCGCGAGCACGACGAAGCGGCGACGGAGAAATCGCGGCCGAGGCACCGTGGATCCGTAGCACGGCTCACCGGCCGTGGTGGTGGTGCCGCGCCTCCTTCTTGAACTGGAACACGAAGCTGCGGTCGCGATCGGCGACCACCTGGATCGGCTGGTCGGGAAAGCCCTTCATCCGCACCACGAGGTCGAGCGGCTCGGCGCTCTCCACGAACGGGAGCGTCGCCGGCGTGGCGCCGATCACCTGCTCGCCGCGCACGATCTCCGCGCCGGCGGGCGTGGACTCGAAGGTCATCGTGAAGCGCCGCGGCGCGGGTGGAGCGGGCGGCGGCGTCGGCGGCGGCGGTGTCGCCGG
>JAJXSP010000469.1 GCA_021784515.1 Myxococcales bacterium
GGTGCAGGTGCCCGGCGACGCCTGGCGCGCGACGGCGACGACGCCGGCCGCCAGCCTCATCCTCGGCTTCCAGGGCTTCCTCATGGTGTACGTGCGCCTCGGGGCCAGCGCGACGCCGCCGCCGCTGCCCGGCACGGTCACGATCGCCATCGACGGGCGCGGTCCCTACCAGCAGTCGTTCCCGCCGCCGCCGATGCACGCCGAGGGCGACGGGCTCGCCTCCGATCTGTTCCCGCTCTTCTTCAACGACGTGTCGATCGACATGCTGGTGCAACGCCGGGCGACGCTCGACCTCCGCCTCGGGCGCGGCGGCTGCGGCCTCGCCTCGACGGGGCGGATCTCGTTCGTCTACCTTGCCGGGTGCATCGGCGATCCGAACGGCGGGCTGAAGTGCCCCGACGGCGGCGCGGGGAAATAGCGGGGGAGCTACACCTCGGTCGGCTCGATCAGGCGGTGCACGCCGGTGATCGGCCCGTCGGTCGGATCGTCGTCCTCCGCGCTCGTCCCCGGCTCGGCGACCAGCTCCATCTCCATCTCGGCGAGGTCGGTGACGTCGACGACGCCGCGCTCCCCGAGCCGCCGGTCGTCCGCCCGCCGCTCGCCCGCGACGCGGGTCTTGCGCGGGGCGCCGACGGACTCGGCGCGACGGTCGCCCCAGCGCCGCTCCCGCTGGAGCCGCAGCTTGAGGCCGGAGACGGTGCGGGGCTGCGGCGCCAGCCTCTCGGCGCGCGCGGCGCAGCCGTGGCAGAGCACGACCCAGGTCTCGCCCATCTCGAGGTGGCGCAGGGCGTCCTTGCGGCGCTCGCCGCAGGCGCAGCAGAACGCGCCGAGGCCGACCGGGCGCTCGCGCACCCACGCGGCGTAGCAGCGGCGGCATCGCCCCCGACGGTGCGGGCTCCCCGGCTGCTCGGGCTCGCCGCACGCGCCGCACTTCACCGGTTGCTGTTCGGGCCGTTCGCTCGAGGTATCCATGCAAGGGCCCTGATAGCCCGGGCCCGCCGCGGGAGCAAATTTTCTGCTGCCCCCTACTTCGTCTTCGCGACCTCCGCCTTCGCCTCCTCGCAGGCCGTCTCGAGGTTCTTGCTCTGCGAGGAGAAGCCCGGGATGGGGGCCATCTTCCACGGCGTGCCGTCGAAGCTTCCGGCGATGTCGTCGCAGCTCTTGCCGGCTGTCGCGCCGTCGAGGGCGTGCTGCCAGACGGCGCCGAGGTAGGCGCGGAAGGCCTTCAAGTCGTCGAGCGTGGCGATCGGGCCGTGGCCGGGGATGATCGTCTTCGGCTGAAGCTCGATCGCGCGATCGATCGTGGCGACCCAGTCGCGCATCGATCCGCCACCCTTCACGTCGGCGATCGGGTACAGGCCGTTGGTGAAGAGGTCGCCCATGTGCAGCAGCGATCGCTTGCGCAGGAACACCACGATGTCGCCGTCGGTGTGGCCGCGGCCGAGGTACCGCACCTCGATCTCCTCGTCGCCGAAGCGCAGCTTCCGGACGTCGTCCACCAGCTCCGTCGGCAGCATCGCCGCGCCGGGGGCGTTGGGACCGAACAGCCCCGGGTCGAGCGCCAGGAGGTGCTCGCGCGTGCGCGTCTGCGCCATGAACCGCGCGCCCGCGTAGAGCGGGTTCCCGTGCGAGTGATCGAAGTGGTAGTGGGTGTTGATCACCAGCTTCGCCGGCTTGCCGACGAGCTTGTCGACCTGTGTCTTGAGCTGCGAGGCGGGGTAGCTGAACTTCGTGTCCACGACGAGCGCGCCGTCGTCGGCGGCGAGCACGAGGGTGTTGCCGCCGCCGCCGAGCACCACGAAGGCGCGGTCGTCGAGGCGCACCGTCTCGGTGCGAAGCTGGCGCCACGCGAGGATGCCGACCACGGCCGCGCCGACGAGGAGGAGCGCGCCGAGCCAGCGCAGCGCGCGGCGAGCGGGCGAGCGGGCGGGCGAACGCATGGCACACTCTACGAAGACGGTGGTTGAAGATCGAGGCTTTCCCGGCGCGGAGCCTCGATCTTCCGAACACCGTCCTCGCCCCCCGCCATGGCAGACTTGCCTTGCTCCCGCTCGGTGCTTGTGCTAGCCAAGCGCGACGCGGTAACCTCCTCGACATTGCCTCCAACCTTGCGAATCTCGACGCGTTGGCTAGTCGCCGTTCGTCCACAGCGTGGGAGGGGGCAGGAGCTGGTGAATGTTGTTCGACTGGGTGTACGGGCTGTTCTCCAACGACCTCGCGATCGACCTCGGCACCGCGACGACGCTCACCTTCGTCAAGGGCAAGGGGATCGTGTCGAACGAGCCCTCGGTCGTGGCGGTGCAGCGCAACGGCAACGGTACGAAGAAGGTGCTGGCCGTCGGCAAGGAGGCCAAGGAGATGCTCGGCCGCACGCCGGGCAACATCGTCGCGGTGCGCCCGATGAAGGACGGCGTGATCGCCGACTTCGAGGTCACCGAGGCGATGCTCCGCTACTTCATCACCCGCGCGCACAACCGCCGCACGCTGGCGCGGCCGCGGATCATCATCTGCGTGCCGTCGGGGATCACCGAGGTCGAGAAGCGCGCCGTGCGTGACTCGGCGCTCGCCGCCGGGGCGCGCGAGGTCTACCTCATCGAGGAGCCGATGGCGGCGGCGATCGGCGCGGGGCTGCCGATCACCGAGCCGAGCGGCAACATGATCGTCGACATCGGCGGCGGCACCACCGAGGTCGCGGTGATCTCGCTCGCCGGCATCGTGTGGTCGAAGTCGATCCGCGTCGGCGGCGACAAGATGGACGAGGCGATCGTCCAGCACATCAAGCGCAAGTACAACCTGCTCATCGGCGAGCGCACCGCCGAGGAGATCAAGAAGCAGATCGGGAGCGCCTTCCCGCTCGACGAGCAGCTCACCGTCGAGGTGAAGGGCCGCGACCTCGTCGCCGGCGTCCCCAAGACGCTCACGATCAACAGCGACGAGATCCGCGACGCGCTGGCCGAGCCGGTCAACGCGATCGTCGAGGCGGTGCGGGTGGTGCTCGAGAAGACGCCGCCCGAGCTGTCGGCCGACATCGTGGACAAGGGCATCGTGCTCTCCGGCGGCGGCTCGCAGCTGAAGAACCTCGACGTGCTGCTGCGCGAGGAGACCGGCCTGCCGGTGATGCTCGCCGAGAACCCGCAGCTGGCGGTGGTGATGGGGACGGGCAAGGTGCTCGACGAGATGAAGCTGCTGCGCGAAGTGACGATTCACTAAGATGACCGTCCGCTAAGAGGGGAGAGTGAACCGCCGCGCACGCGACGCGCTGCTGGTGATCGCGCTCCTGGCGGTGCCGGTCCTGGTGCTGCGCGCCTCGTCGAAGGCGCCGGCCGACCTGAACTGGCTCGACCGGCTGGTGCTGCGCGCCTCCGCGCCGGTGCAGGGCGCGCTCACCCGCGCCGCCACCTTCATCGGCGACGGCTGGCACCACTACGTGTGGCTGGTCGATCTCGAGGCGAAAAACCGCGGGCTCGTCGAGGAGAACGCGCGCCTGCGCGCCGACCTCGACCGCGCGCGGAGCGAGGTGGAGCGCGCCGCCGAGCTGGAGCGGCTGCTCGGGCTGCGCGCGCAGGTGCCGTCGGAGACGATCGCCGCGCGCGTGGTGGGAATCGAGACCTCGCCCTTCTTCCGCGTCGCGCGCATCCGCCTCGACCGCGGCCAGGGCGAGGTGAAGCCGGGAATGCCGGTGGTGGTGCCCGCGGGGATCGTCGGCTCGGTGCGCCGCGTGTTCGGCCGCTTCTGCGACGTGCTGCTGGCGATCGATCCCGAGGCGTCGATCGACGTCGTGGTGGCGCGCACCGGCAGCCAGGGCACGCTCCACGGCGTGGCCGGCGCGTACGAGCTGCGCGCGCGCGTGCTCCGCGAGGACGAGGTGCGCGAGGGCGACGCGGTGGTCACCTCGGGCAACGACGGCGTCTACCCGCGCGACCTGCGCGTCGGCACGGTGACGGCGGTGACGCACCCCGAGGCGGGGCTGTGGAAGGAGGCGGCGATCGCGCCGGCGGTGGACTTCACGCGCCTCGAGCAGGTGCTGGTGGTGCTGGCGCCGCCGCCGCCGCCCGATCCCGACGCGCGCTCCGACGTGCGCCGCGCGTCGCCGCCCCACCGCGGGCTGGGGACGCCCCGATGAGCGCGGGGCGGGCCATCGCATTCTTCGCCGTCGCCTGGATCGCGCTCGTGCTGCTCGCCGCCGCGCAGGCGGTGGCGCCGATCCACTGGGCGCACCGGATCCCCGGCCCCGACGTGGTGCTGCTCGTCGTGCTCTACCTCGCCCTCGCAGGGCGCGGCGGGCTGCCGGGCGTGTGCGCGATCGCGCTCGGCCTCGGCTGGTTCGCCGACCTCTTCGCCGGCTCGGAAAAGGGGCTGCACATGATCGTCTATGCCGTCGCCGGCCTCGCCGCGCGCGGCGCCTCGTCGCGCCTCCTCGTCCGCGGCGGCCCGTTCGTCGCCGCGGTGGCCGGCCTGTTCGCCCTCGGCGCGGGCGCCCTGCTCGTCGGGCTCCGCACGTCGCTCGCGCCGTCGCTCGGCTGGAGCGCGCT
>JAJXSP010000470.1 GCA_021784515.1 Myxococcales bacterium
GAGCAGCCCGAGGATCCACCGTGACGGCGTCATCCCTCTACCGCCGCGGCATGTCCGTGGTCCGCTCGGTGGCGCGGCGCGCCGCCTCCTCGAGGAGTTCGCGGGAGGCGCCGGGCGCGCGCTGGTCGCGCAGCGCGCCCTCCTCCTCGCCCGCGGCGACGCGTCCGACCGCGCGCTCGAGGCGGTGGCGCTCGCGCTCCCGTCGCTGCGCGCGGTGCGTGGGCGCGTAGCGGCTGCCCTGCGGCGGGCCCGCCTCCTCCGCCGTCGCGTGTGCGCTGGTGCGGCCCGAGGAGAGCATCTCCGCCTCGAGCGTGGTGTCTTCGTCGCGGGGGACGTCGTTGAAGCGGCCGCGCCCGGCGTGCTCGCTGCGCGAGTCGTGGTTCCGGCCATGATCCATGACCACCATCGGTACAAGCACCGTGCCCGCTGGCCAGCGGGCGCGATCTCCCAGGCGGCGCGGAGCGCGGGGTTCTGCGCTACCGTGCGGGGCGATGGCCGACGCGCTCCGGATCTGGTGCAACCACCGCTTCCCGCCCGACGTCCTCGCGGCGCTCGCCCGCGCCGTGCACCCGCACCGGCTCCTCCTCGCCGAGCGCCCGGTCGACTCCAACCTCGCCGCCGGCTCGGACGACGAGACGCTCGCCGACGCCGACGTGGCGCTCGGCCAGCCGCCGGTGGAGGCGGTCGCCGCACTGCCGGGGCTGCGCTTCATCCACCTCACCAGCGCGGGCTACGAGCGCTACGATCGCCCGTCGGTGCGCGAGACGCTCGCGGCGCGCGGCGCCGTGCTCACCACGTCGTCGACCGTCTACGCCGAGCCCTGCGCCGAGCACGCGCTCGCCATGATGCTGGCGCTCGCCCGCGCGCTGCCGGATTCGCGCGACGAGCAGGGGGGCGCCCGCGGGTGGCCGGCCGCCGAGCGGCGCGCCGCCTCGCGGCTCCTCCTCGGGCAGCGCATGGTGCTGCTCGGGTTCGGCGCGATCGCCCGCCGCCTCGTCGAGCTGCTCGCGCCGTTTCGGGTCGAGGTGGCGGCGCTTCGCCGGCACGCGCGCGGCGACGAGCGCGTGACGATCGTCGACCCGGCCACGCTCCCCGCCGCGCTCGCGACCGCCGACCACGTCGTCGATCTCCTGCCCGGCGGCGAGGCGACGCGCCACTTCGTCGACGCGTCGCTGCTCGCGGCGATGAAGCCGGGCGCCCGCTTCTACAACGTCGGGCGCGGATCGACGGTGGACCAGGAGGCGCTCGCCGCCGCGCTCCGCTCGGGGCGCCTCGGCGCCGCCTGCCTCGACGTCACGGAGCCCGAGCCGCTGCCTCCCGACCACCCGCTGTGGACGACGCCGGGCTGCCTGATCACGCCGCACAGCGCGGGCGGCCGCGACGGCGAGGCGGCCGCCCAGGTGGCGCACTTCCTCGACAACCTCGCGCGCTTCGTGCGCGGCGAGACGCTGATCGATCGGGTGATGTAGAGGGGACGGGAGGCGGGGGGAGGGTCAGGCGGCCTTGACGATGGCGCCTTCGATCGGGCACAGCTCGACGCACCGGGGGGAGTCGTGCTCGCCCGCGCACTCGGTGCAGAGCTTGGCATCGACCTCGAACACGTCGTCGCCGCGCGAGATCGCGTCGTTCGGGCAGTCGTCCTCGCAGGCAGCGCAACTGATGCAGTCACTGAGAATCTTCATCGCCATGGTGGTGGTCTCCGTTCACGTGGCCGGTCGGTGGCCCCTCCGGGCCGTGGCAAGTCGCGGGCCCGCTTGATCGCGGATAAAGACGCTCGATTCGCGAATTCTTTTCGGAATCGTGGGCACGCCGGCCCGGAGGGGCGAAAGGATTTCGTAGAGTTTGACTCTCCCGGCGCCGATCTCCCCGCCGAAGGCCCGATCAGCGCGCTGCGGCGATCCGGTCGAGCGCCCCGCGCAGCCCCTCGTGCACCGCGCGCACCTCGTCGGGCCGCCACGCCGCGCGGTCGTTGCGCAGGAACGAGGTCTTGTCGACGCGGTTGTCGAAGCGTCCGACCGGCACGTGGAAGGTGCGCCCGTGCGCCGCGACGGCGACGGTGCCGGGGCGATCGGAGTGCTCCTCGAGCCACGTCATGTCGTCGGTGCCGTAGTCGTTGAGCATCACCTCGATCGGCACGCCGTGGTGCAGGATCGATCCCGGGTCGTTCGGGTCGGTGCGCGCCTCGTTCTTGCGGCGCGACTCCTCGGGCGTGACCCACACGTAGAGGATCGAGGCGCGCTCGAGGATCGCCGGCGAGAGCTGCGCGAGCGAATAGCCGTAGCCGTACGGAGCGGCGAGCGGCAGCGACGAGCCCTGCGGGCCGCCGCGCGCGAACTCGATCACCAGCGTGCGCCCGGAGAGCGTGTCGGGGTAGGCGGCGTGCTTCTCGTCGAGCAGCGCGCGCGCCTCGGCCTCGAGCGCGTCGGCGAGGCGATCGCGCGTCGCGCCGTCGAGGGCGGAGAGCCGCGCGGGCACGCCCGCCTTCGCCGCCGCGGCCTCGACGCGATCGAAGAGCAGCGCCGCCGCCGAGCGCGGGGTCGCCACGCGTCGCGCGACGAGGTCCGCGTGATCCTCGTTCACCAGCTCGATCAGCGTGCCCCAGTCGCGCGCGTCGCTGAAAGGACGCGACGACGAGTGGAAGAAGATCCGCGCCGCGCCTCCCTTCTCCAACTCGTCGTCGATGCGCCGCATGAGGTGCACGTAGGGGAAGTCGTCGAGCTGCACCGTCGGGCCCATGTGGAAGTCGCGCGCGCACTCCTCCGGCGAGAGCTGCGAAAGGTAGCGCCGCACCTCCGACTTTCCCGACGCCGGGAGCGCCAGCAGCAGCACCGTCTCGAGGATCGCCATGGTGGTCTCGCTTTCCGCGCTTATCTGCGCCACGTCCACAAGAGGTTCATCGCGAAGTTCCAGGCCGTCGCCACCGCGATGCCGACGAGGATCGCGACGAGGTCGAGCATCCAGGCGAGGTGGACGCACGCCCAGAAGACGCCCCAGTTGATCGCGCCGCCGCCGAGGGAGACGGCGTAGAACTGCGCCATTCGGCGGGCCAGCCCGGCCGCGCCGCCCTCGCGGCGGTCGCGGAAGGTCCACAGCTCGTTGAGCAGGAAGTTGGAGAGGATCGAGAGCAGCAGCGCGGCGGCGTAGGACGGCCCGCCCCCGACGTGCGCGAGCCGCGTGAGCGGCACGTAGACCGCGTAGTTGACCACCACCCCCGAGGCGCCGACGAGGCCGAACTTCACCAGGCGCGCCCATGGGAAGCGGCGGAGCGCGGCGGCGGCCGGTGCGGGCGCGGGTGCGGGTGCGGGTGCGGGTGACGTCATCGAGGCGGTGGAAACGCGAAGGGCCCCGCGCCTTGGCGGAGCCCTTCGTTTGTTAGTGGAGCTGAACGGGATCGAACCGTCGACCTCCTGAATGCCATTCAGGCGCTCTCCCAGCTGAGCTACAGCCCCGTGCGTGTTCGTGGTTGCCTAGCGGCCATTCTCCTTGCGTCGGGTGGTGCGCTTCTTCTTCGGTGGTTCCGGCGGCGGCTCGTCGATGGAGTCCTCGCTGCCGTAGTCGCTGGCGGCCTCGGGCTCGAACCCGCGCGGCGCGCCGAAGGCGTTGTCGCTGGCGCGCGCCGAGTCGCTTTGGATGCGCGCCTCGACGTCCTTGATCCGCTCCCAGGTCGAGCGCAGCGCCTCGGTGGCCTCGTCGAAGCCCTGCTCGTCGAGGAGCTGCATGGTCGCCTCGCCGAGGGTCTGGAGCAGCTGCGCGCGCTCGTTGCGCAGCAGCGCGATGTCGACGCGCAGCCGGCCGCTCTGCGACGAGCGCACCACCACCTCGCGCACGGTGTCGAGGCCGACCATCGCGGTCCTCCACAGCGTGCCGAGCTGACGGCTGATCTCGTCCGGTCGGTCGCTCATCGCGGGCAATCACCTAGCAAAGCGGCGGATGGGTGTCAATCGAAACCGGTCAAGGATCGTCGGCACCGACGAGACGGGCGAAGCGTGGGTGGTCGCGCAGCGGGTCGAAGTCGTTCAGCACGAGGGCGGCGACGCGAAGCTCGGCCCACTGCCCGTGACGGTCGCGCGCGAAGTCGAGGAGATCGAGCGCGCGCTCGGCGTCACCGACGGCGGCGAAGACGTGCGCGGTGTTGTACACGTTCTCCTCGGCGGTGCGAGCCTCGGGCGGCACCCGGGACAGCTCGGCGAGCGCGCGGCGGCGGTGTCCCCCGTCGGCGAGGAGGCCGGCCCAGCCGATCTGGAGCGGGATCGCCAGCTCGCCGGGCGCACGCTCGAGCGCCTCGAGGTAGGCCTTGCCGGCGCGCTGGTAGAGATCGGCGTCGGGGCGTCCCGAAAAGGCGCGCGCCGTGAGGTAGAGGTTGTGCCACGCCTGCGCCTCGCGGAGCGCGCGCTGGAGCGGGTTCCCCGTGGTCTCATCGCGGCGCGCGGCGACGAGGACGAGCACCTCGGCCGCCTCGTGATCGGCCTTCGCGGCGAGCGCGCGCGCGGCCGCCGGCGGCACGCGGCCCCCCGCACCCGCGCGGCGCACC
>JAJXSP010000471.1 GCA_021784515.1 Myxococcales bacterium
GTTGAGGGTGGCTCGGGTGTCGATCGGAGCCGGCGTCTGAGGGCGCTCCGCCGCGTCCGCGCGGCGGATGCCAGCCCGAAGCCGAGGCGCCTGTCCGACCGCGTCTGCGCGGGCGGCTAAGGTGCCGTCCGGCGGAGAGCGACACCCGAGCCGCCCGGCATTGCCTGCCACGACTTCTTGAAAAGCTACGACTTTCGCCACGAACATCTGAGAGTCGAGCGGGCGCTTCGAGGCGAAGCGTACCCATCCCTTCGGCAGGGGTGGCGGGCGGCGGCAGGACGCTCGCCGCCTTCCTGTGGGCAATTTCGCCGTTCCCGCAGCCCCGGATCGCCCGAGATCGGCGATTTCGCCGTTCCCCGCAGCCCCGGATCGCCCGACTTCGGCGATTTTGCCGTTCCCCGCAGCCCCGGATCGCCCTCCGACCGCCAAATTCGAAGCGCCGCCGGCTTCCGATCGACGGGAATGGCCATTTTTTTCGGTGCGGAAGAATTCGGCGCTCCGTAAATCGACGCTCTCGGGCGCCGCGGCGATCTTCGGAGGCCCAAAATCGGCGCGATTCGCCACCCGAAAAAAGCAGGTCGTCCGGAATTGCTCGATTCAGGAGGCGCCAAGGCGCTGACTCCATGAAGAACCGGCGAGGTTGGGCGCCGCGAAACGTCCGGTGGGCTGAAAAACGGCGGTTTTCGGCGCCGCGAGAATCGAGCGCGCCGAAAAACCGGCAGATCTGACGCTCGCGGCTACGCGCCCTTGGAAGCGACCGCCGGATCCGTCGGCACGCTGCCCGGCGCGCCGGTCGTCGGAGCCTTGACGGGCGGGCGCGGGCGCTGGCGCCGCTCGCGGCCGAAGGCGAACTGCTTGTCGCTCGGAACGTTCGCGATGACCCACGCCTCGAGGCGCCCGCCGTCGTCGGACCACAATGCCTGCGAGGCCGGGCGCGCCGCGCGCAGGTTCGCCAACGCGCCCTTCTCGGTGACGCCGAGCGTCGGCTCCACGTCCTGCGCCTCGCGGTGCGCCTTCATCTGCTTGACGAGCGCCGCCAGCGTCAATCCCTCGTCAGGCAGCCAGGTAAAGGCCGGCTCCAGGGTCGGCAGGATGCGATGGAGGGTCGCCATCCGCACGCCATCCTCGGGGGCGTCCCCGCCGAGGCGGAGTGGAGTGAGCTTGGCCAGCTGGTCGGGGTGTTGCCGGTAGCAGTACCTCGCGCCGTCGTGGATCCACATGATCGTCTGGCGCGACTTCTCATAGGTCGCTTCCACCTTCGCCATCGCCGCGTCGTCCTCCTCGCTCGCGGTGGCGGCGGTCTGGAGCAGCGGCCCGACGAGGCCGGCCTGCTGCTCGAACTCCTGCCGAAGCTCCGGCTTCATGTACGGGTGCAGCTCCGGATGCGCGAGGTAGGCCTGATAGGCCTTCACGGTGCGTTCGTGGATCGCGTTGGCAAGGATCGGCATGGGCTCTCCAATCGCCCGGGGAGGGGGCGCCGCGCGATCGTATCTGCGAGGCACGGGATGTCAAAAACCTGCGCTGGTGAGCCGGCAAGGAAGCGGGCAAAGGAGCGATGCTTCAATCGGCGTTGATCGGGGACACCATCGAGGCGCCCCGGCGCGCGCGGTGATAAACCTCCCCCGATGCCCCCCGTCGATCCCCTCGCGCCCTTCTCGCCGGCGACGCGGCGCTGGTTCACGGCCGCCTTCGCCGCGCCGACGAGGGTGCAGGCCGAGGGGTGGCGCGCGATCGCCGCGGGCGACCATGCGCTGCTGCTCGCACCGACGGGCAGCGGCAAGACGCTCGCCGCCTTCCTGTGGTGCCTCGATCGCCTGCTGCGCGAGGCGCCCGACGCGGCGCGACCCGGGGTCCGCACGCTCTACGTGTCGCCGCTGAAGGCGCTGGCCTACGACGTCGAGCGCAACCTCCGCGCGCCGCTGGTCGGGATCCGGCGCACGGCCGAGCAGGTCGGGGCGCCGGTGCGCGCGCCGTCGGTGGCGGTCCGCACCGGCGACACGCCCGCGGCCGAACGGCGCCGCATGCTGCGCGAGCCGGGGGAGATCCTCATCACCACGCCCGAGTCGCTCTACCTCCTCCTCGGCACGGCGGCGCGCGACACGCTGCGCACCGTCGACACCGTCATCGTCGACGAGATCCATGCGCTCGCGCCCACCAAGCGCGGCGCGCACCTCGCGCTCTCGCTGGAGCGGCTGTCGGCGCTGACCGGGCGCGAGCCGCAGCGCATCGGGCTGTCGGCGACGCAGCGCCCGCTCGACGAGGTGGCGCGCTTCCTCGGCGGTGACCGCCCCGTGACGATCGTCGACGCGGGCGAGCGGCCGCGCATCGACCTGGTGATCGAGGTTCCCGTCGAGGATCTGGAACACCCCTCGCCCGCCCCGCCCCCGCGGCCGCGCCGTTCGCGATCGAAACGCCGCGCGGCCGACGCCCCGCTCCAGGACTCGATCCCGCTCGTCGGGATCGGCGCGAAGCCGGACGCGCCGGCGGAGTTCGAGGAGCGCGGCATCTGGCCGGCGATCCACCCGCGGCTCGTCGAGCTGGTGCAGGCGCATCGCAGCACGATCATCTTCACCAACAGCCGTCGCCTCTGCGAGCGGCTCGCGCAGCGCGTGAACGAGCTGGCCGGTGCGCCCGCCGACGCGCCGCTGGTGCGCGCGCACCACGGCTCGATCGCGCGCGCCCAGCGCGTGGAGATCGAGGAGCTGCTCAAGGCGGGGCGGCTGCGCGGCATCGTCGCCACCAGCTCGCTCGAGCTCGGCATCGACATGGGCGCCGTCGATCTCGTGGTGCAGATCGAGTCGCCGGGGGCGGTGTCGCGCGGGCTGCAGCGCATCGGGCGCGCCGGCCACCACGTCGGCGACCGCAGCGTCGGGCGCATCTTCCCGAAGTATCGCGGCGACCTGCTCGAAGCGGCGGTGGTGGCGCGGCGCATGCTCGACGGCGAGGTGGAGCCGATCGCCGTCCCGCGCTCGCCGCTCGACGTGCTGGCGCAGCAGATCGTGGCGATGTGCTCCGTCGAGCCGTGGGCGCTCGCCGAGGTGGAGCGCGTGGTGCGGCGCGCGTACAACTTCCGCGACCTGTCGCGCGAGCTGCTGGTCGCGGTGCTCGATCTCCTCGCCGGGCGCTACCCCTCGGACGACTTCGCCGATCTCCGCCCGCGCCTCGTCTGGGACCGCACCACCGACGCGCTCGTCGCGCGGCGCGACGCGAAGATGGTGGCGCTGCTCTCGGGCGGCACCATCCCCGACCGCGGCCTGTACGGCGTGCATCTCTTACAGGGCCTTCGGCCCCCCCGTCCTTCGGCGGGGCCCCAGGCGGAGCACGGCCCGCGCATCGGCGAGCTCGACGAGGAGATGGTCCACGAGTCGCGCGCCGGGCAGACCTTCCTCCTCGGCGCGAGCACGTGGCGCATCGTGCAGATCACGCGCGATAAGGTGATCGTCGAGCCCGCGCCGGGCGAGCCGGGGAAGATGCCGTTCTGGCGCGGCGAGGGGCCGGGCCGCCCGCTCGAGCTGGGGCGCGCTCTCGGCGCCTTCGTGCGCCGCCTGGGCGAGCTCGACGAAAAGGAGGCGCTGCGCGTGCTCGCCGAGGAGTACCGCCTCGACGAGCGCGCCGCCCGCAACCTGCGCCGCTACGTGGACGAGCAGCGCGCGGCGACGGGCACGCTGCCGACGGATCGCTCGATCACCGTCGAGCGCTTCCGCGACGAGCTGGGCGACTGGCGGGTGTGCATCCTCTCGCCGTTCGGAGCGCGGGTGCACGCGCCGTGGGCGCTCGGGCTGGAGGCGCGGCTCGGCGGCGACGCCGGCTTCGAGGTGCAGACGCTGTGGAGCGACGACGGGATCGCGCTCCGCTTCGCCGATGCGGACGAACCGCCACCGCTGGCGAAGCTCCTGCTCGATCCGGAGGAGATCGAGGACCTGCTGCTCGCGGAGCTTCCCCGCTCGGCGCTCTTCGCCACCCACTTCCGCGAGAACGCCGCGCGGGCGCTCCTGCTGCCGCGTATGCGACCGGGCAAGCGCACGCCGCTCTGGTCGCAGCGACTGAAGGCGCAGGGGCTGCTCGCGGTGGCGCTGCGCCACCCCGGCTTCCCGATCGTCCTCGAGACGGTGCGCGAGTGCCTGCACGACGTGTTCGACGTGCCGTCGCTGGTCGGGCTGCTGCGCGCGATCCGGCGGCGCGAGGTGCACGTGGTCGAGGTGGAGACGCCGACGCCGTCGCCTTTTTCGCGCAGCCTCGCCTTCGCGTGGGTGGCGGCGTACCTGTACGAGGGCGACGCGCCGCTGGCCGAGCGCCAGGCGCAGGCGCTCACGCTCGATCGCAACCTGCTCCGCGAGCTGCTCGGGCAGGACGAGCTTGGCGACCTCATCCCGCCGGAAATCTGGGCCGAGGTGGAGGCGGAGCTGCAGTGCCTCGTCGACGATCGCAAGGTTCGCAGGCCGGACGCGCTGCACGATCTCCTGCGCCGCCTGGGCGACCTCTCGCTCGACGAGGTGCGGGCGCGCAGCCTCGATGATCCGTCGCCCAGAT
>JAJXSP010000472.1 GCA_021784515.1 Myxococcales bacterium
TGGTGCTGGCGGAGGTCGTAGTCGGTGCGGTTGGCGATCCCCTCGAGCTCGCCCCAGCCGAACGGGAAGAGGTACTCCACGTCGGTGGTGGCCTTCGAATAGTGCGAGAGCTTCTCCTTCGCGTGCGCGCGGAAGCGCAGCTTGTCGAGCTTCATTCCGTGGTCGAGGTACCACTTCTTCCGCGCCTCGACCCAGTACTCGAACCACTTCTCGTCGGTGCCGGGCTTGCAGAAGAACTCCATCTCCATCTGCTCGAACTCGCGCGAGCGGAAGGTGAAGTTCCTCGGGTTGATCTCGTTCCGGAAGGACTTCCCGACCTGCGCGATTCCGAAGGGAACCTTGATTCGCGTGGAATTCACCACATTCGCGAAATTCGCGAAAATCCCCTGGGCGGTCTCGGGGCGCAGGTACGTCTTCGCGGCGGTGTCGGCGACCGGCCCGAGGTGCGTCTCGAACATCAGGTTGAACTTGCGCGCCGGGGTCAGCTCGCCCTTGCACTTCGGGTCGGGGCACTGCGTGGGCACCTTGCCGGTCGTCTCGTACTCGGGCTCGATCTCGTCGACGCGGAAGCGCTTCTTGCACTTCTTGCAGTCGATCATCGGGTCGGCGAAGTTCGCCACGTGGCCCGAGGCGCGCCACACCATCGGGTGCATCAGGATCGCCGAGTCGAGCCCGACCACGTCCTCGCGGTCGCGGACCATCGCGCGCCACCAGGCGTCCTTCACGTTGCGCTTCAGCTCGACGCCCATCGGGCCGTAGTCCCACGCGCCGTTGATGCCGCCGTAGATCTCCGACGACTGGAAGAGGAAGCCGCGGCGCTTGGTGAGCGCCACGAGCTTCTCCATGAGCTGGCTCTGCTCGACGGGCATCAGGGGCTCCTTGGGTTTCGCGCGGCGTAGGATACACGCCGCGCAAGGCCGATCAACCCGACCACGCGCGGCCGGGTCGCCCCGTCAGGGCCGCCGGGCCTGGAGCAACTTCCGCGCGGGCTCGCCCCCCTGCTCCTCGAAGAACTCGGCGCCGTCGGCGGTGATGACGTAGCGGCTCTCGTCGGTGATGGTGATGCGGCGCTTCTCGCGCAGGAACCAGGAGCAGAACTCGAGGTGCTCGCGCGGGACGCCGAGGAGGTCCTCGATCTCGAGCAGCGTCAGGCCGGGGTTCCACGGATCGGTGCGGCGGCGCGCGTAGAGCAGGCCGAGGAAGCCGAGGCGGGCGCGGCGCTCGAACTCCACCGCGTCGGGCGTGGACTCCTGCTCGCCGACCAGGCGCCAGCGGGTGCCGCGCCGCTTGTGGTACTCGAGGTCGTAGGCGGCGCGGAGGTCGGGATCGCTCAGCACGCGGTACGCCTCGCGGACGGTGTGGAAGCGCTCCGGGTCGCCGGTGTCGTGGTTGTCGGGGTGGTGGCGCTGCGCGAGCAGGCGGTAGACGCGGTGAATGGTGTCGGGATCGGCGTTGACGCTGAGCTGGAGCGTCTCGTAGTGGTCGTCGAAATCGGCCATCGCGGCTCCGTCGGCGGGGGCGCCCGTCGGAAACTTCGCGTCAGCGTCTCACCGCGCGGCGCGGCCGGTCAAGGCGCGGGCGAGAAGGCCCCCGCGTGCACGCCCGCCTCCTCGACGCAGTAGCTGCAGCAATACGTCCGCCCGTCGTCGCCGTAGGTGCCGTGGCCGATCACCCGGCAGCCGCAGTGCGCGCACGCCGGGGCCAGCGGCGTGATGGCGCACTCGAAGCAACAATACGAGTTGGTGCGCCGATGATATTCGATCCGCAGCGGTTCCTGGGTCTCGCTCCCACACGTGGCACAGCGGTCGGGCATGGCTCTCCTCCTTGTCACCGTCGGTCGCCGAGTCCTGTGGTAGGTTTCGGCGTGCCCCCGAACAAGGCCCGTATCCCCGAGCTTCACCACGGCTGGCAGCCCCCGTCGCGTGGACAGCGGCCGGGCTTCTCCGAGACCTTCCCCTTCCCACTTCGCTACCTCGGTGGCGACGAGCCGCTCGCCTACTTCGACACCGGCGATCCGGCCGCTCCATCGGGCGAGCCGGACGGGGCCCCGCTGCTGCTGATCCATGGCCTCGGCGGCAACTTCACCCACTGGGAGCACGTGGCCGGAGCGATGGCGCGCCACCGTCGCGTGCTCGGGCTCGACCTGCCCGGCTACGGCGACTCGGCGCGCCCGCGGGCCGACGGCGGCCGCTGCTCGATGGCCCATTACGCGCACGCCTGCGTGCGGCTCCTCGACGCACTCGACGTCGAGCGCGCGGTCTTCTGCGGCCACTCGATGGGCGGCCAGGTGGTCGCCGAGGCTGCGCTCGCGCATCCCGCGCGCGTCGAACGCCTCGTGCTCCTCTCGGCCAACGGCTTCGTCCGCCGCCCCGTGTGGCAGCGTCTCGGCCGCCACCTGATCTTCCACGAGCCGCTGGTGGTGTCGATCATGGAGCGCCTCGCGGTGCGGCTGCTGCACGCCTGCTTCGGCGAGCGCAACCACCACGCGGTGCGCTTCATCGCCCAGGCCGAGGGGCGCCCCGAGCACCCGACGCTCGACGAGTTCGCGGCGACGACCTGCTCGCTCGCGGGAGAGCTGGTGGAGCGGCACTACCTCGACGACCTCCACCGCATCGCGCAGCCGACGCTGGTGATCTGGGGCGACCGGGATCGACTGATCCCCTTCCACGACGTCCCCGAGTGGGCGGCGCGCCTGCCCGACGGGCGCCTCGTCGTGCTCGACGGGTGCGGCCACCTGCCGATGATCGAACGCCCGGCCGAGGTGGTCGAGGCGCTGCGCGCCTTCCTCGCCGACGACGCGCGCGCCTCGCTCCAGCCGACGGGCTAGCGCGGCAGCGCGGGCATCTGCCCCTGCGGGATCTGCTGCGGCATCCCCTGCGGCATCGCGGCGGGCATTCCCTGCGGCATCGCGGGAGGCGCGGCCGCCGCGGGTGCCGCCATCGGGAGCTTCGCCCGCGGCCGCGGCTTCTTCGGTGCGCTGTCGTCGTCGGCCGAGCCCGGCGCCGCCTGCACCGCGATCTCGCCGGTGACCATGTTCATCGGGCAGGCGAAGTGCACGTCGCCGACGTGCGACGGCATGAAGATCACCATCTTCGGCTGGTTCAGCGGCAGCGCCTCGCGGATGTTCTCCGACGGGATCACGACCGTGTCGGCGCAGGTCTTCTCCACCTTGCGCGTGAACACGAGCGTGATCGCGCGTCCGACCTGCGCCGGGATGCGGTTCGGGTGGAAGCCGTCCTCGTCGACGGTGACCGGGACGATGTCCTTGATCTCGGCGGGCGGAACGGGGCCCTTCTTGGCGCAGCCCCACGCAGCGGCGACGAGCAGCGCGAGGGCGGTGAAGAGGCGCGATGAACGCAACATCCGGTTCCTCCAGTCGGGGAAGCCGCAGCTTGCCACGCCGGACACGTACCGCCAAGCGGAGCGTGCCCGACGCCGCGGTCGAGCCATCGCGGATCACCGGAAGGTGCAGTTCACGATCGTCGGACCGCCGGGCGAGGATGGAATGCCCAGGAGGAGCACACCCCAGTCCAATGGCTCGCCCGGTCGGCCTGCGCCGCCGAGGCGACAACTACCCCGACACAGGGGCCACCCATCTTGCAATCTTGGAAGACCGTCCCCGTTCTCACTCATTGGAAAACCGTCCCGTCGTCTCGTCATTCCGCGACCAGCAGCGAAAAGCTGTCACCGAAGGCTGTGGTCAGGATGTCCGGCTTGCCGTCGCCGGTAAAGTCGCGAACCTCGAGGCCGATAGGACCGGGTGGAACGCCCGTCTGGCAGATTTCTGGGGGCGAGAAGGCGCCATGGCCGTCGCCGTAGAGGATCGCCACCGAAAGCTTCGGGGAACCATCGAAACCGTTGGTCACTACGATGTCCGAATGGCCATCCCCGTTCACGTCCGCCGAAGCGATTCCCCCGAGATCCTTCCCGGCATCCGAGTAGACGGGCGGGGAGAACAGGCCTCCGCCCTTTCCGATGAGGATCTCCAAGCGATCATCGCCCGTGACGCCGGCGATGTCGGCCATACCGTCTTCGTTGACGTCTACGATGATGGGAAAAACCACGGAGTCGCTCAGAGTGACGGGAGGCGCGAACAATCCGGGCTGCGTGTGAAAATAGGCCAGAAGTACTGTCCCGACCCAAAGCAGCACATCAGGCGCTTGATCCCCATTCAGGTCGCCGACCACCGGCGTCAAGACTGTGCTATCTGCCGGCTGCCCCGACGGAAAGTCATCCGGGAAAGCAAAGGTCCCGTCACCGGCGCCAGCGAGAACTCGGAGGCCCGGTGGCGGTTTTTGGGGGAAGGGATCGCTGTCCAGGTACGTGGTCCCGACCACAATATCAAGATACGCGCTACCGGCGACGTCCGCCAACGTCGCCATGGGGTGAAACGTTTCGTCGGCCAAGGTCCCCAACTTGAACGCCCTTTGAGGTTCTCCCAGAGCGAACAGCCCCCCGTTGAGCTGGGTGATCAGGATGTCGGCCCAGCCGTCGTTGTTGACGTCGCCGAT
>JAJXSP010000473.1 GCA_021784515.1 Myxococcales bacterium
TGCCCGCTCGCTCCCCGCGAAGCGCGCCACGTCGTGCAGCGCCACCGGCAGGCCGAGGCCGGCACGCAGGCAGCCTCCGAGCTGCTCGAGCAGCGCGAGCCGCCGACGGTGCGCGAGGAACGCATGGAGCGGGTGACGGCGCCACGCCGCCTCGAGGCGCTCGCTCACCGACGGACGCGCGACCGCGCTCATGCCGCCATTGTACGGCCGGCCGGGCGGTCCACCGCCCTCCCGGCGACGTTGATCCTCCCTTCGCATCCGTGCTACCCCAGAACGCCCGTCGGAAGGAGCCGCCCCGCGCGATGCGCAAGAACTACATCCTCGACACGAACGTCCTGCTTCACGACCCCCGAGCCGTCTTCCACTTCGCTGACAACAGCGTGGTGATCCCGATCTACGTGATCGAGGAGGTGGACCGCTTCAAGAAGGAGCTGTCCGAGCTGGGGCGGAACGCGCGCGAGGTGGCGCGCGAGCTCGACCTCATGCGCGCCGGCGGCAAGCACCTCTCCGACGGCGTGGACCTGCCTTCGGGCGGTCGGATCCGCGTCGCGCTCGGCACGCGCGAGATCCCGGGCGCGCTGCGCGCCTCGCAGGTGGCGGACAACTTCATCCTCGCGACCGCCCTCGAGGTGCGCGACGCCGAGCCCGACGTCCCGGCGATCCTCGTGACGAAGGACGTCAACCTGCGCATCCGCGCCGACGCGCTCGGCCTGGTGGCGCAGGACTACGAGTCCGAGAAGATCGACGTCGAGGAGCTGTACAACGGGCAGGCGGAGGTGGACTGCTCCCGCGAGCAGGTGGACACCTTCTATGCCGACGGCGCGCTCGCGCTGCCGACCAACGGCTACCACGCCAACCAGTACCTCCTCCTGCGCGACCGCGACGCGCCGTCGCACACCGCGCTCGGGCGCTTCGACGGCGCGGCGGGGAAGGTCGCGCCGATCAAGAAGCTCCGCGAAGGCGTGTGGGGCATCCGGCCGCGCAACAAGGAGCAGCACTACGCCCTCGACCTGCTGCTCAACGACGACGTGAAGCTGGTCACGCTCGTCGGAAAGGCGGGCACCGGCAAGACGCTGCTGGCGATCGCCGCCGGGCTCCAGAAGGTCGTCGAGGAGACCGTGTACCAGAAGCTCCTCGTGTCGCGGCCGATCTTCCCCCTCGGGCGCGACATCGGCTACCTGCCGGGCGACATCGAGGAAAAGCTGAATCCGTGGATGCAGCCGATTTACGACAATGTGGAGCTTTTGCTGAATTTCTCGAAAGCGGAGAAAAAAGAGGGTCGCACCTACCACGAGCTGATCGACCTCGGCTACATCGAGATCGAGCCGCTCACCTACATCCGCGGCCGCTCCATCCCCAACCAGTTCATGATCGTCGACGAGGCGCAGAACCTGACGCCCCACGAGGTGAAGACGATCATCACCCGCGCCGGCGACAACACGAAGATCGTGCTCACCGGCGACCCGTACCAGATCGACAACCCCTACGTGGACTCGGCGTCGAACGGCCTCACGACCGTCGTCGAGCGGTTCAAGGGCGAATCGCTCGCCGGCCACGTGACGTTGTCGAAGGGCGAGCGCTCCCAGCTCGCCGAGCTGGCCGCGAACATCCTTTAGAAAGCTTCAGAGGGCGCGGCGGACGTCGAGCGGCGGCGGCGGCGGCGGAACGGCGAGCAGCCGCGCGTAGCCCTCGGCGTCGACCCGCTTGATGCGCACGCCCACGCCGCGGTCGGGCCGCGCGTAGACCACCTCGCCGGTGACGCGGACCGGCGCGGCGCCGGGGAGCGGGAACTCCATCTCGATCTCGTCGCCCGGGCGCTCGAGCGGGAAGCGGTCGTCGAAGGAGAAGCCGGTCCCGCTCAGGTTGCGCACCAGGCGGTAGTACGGCTCGCCGGCGCGAAGCTCGACCGCGTAGAACGAGGTGACGATCCGCGGCTCGCGGCGGCGCTCCATGGGGCGCTCGATAGCGCCTTCGCCCGGGGCTGTCAAGGTTGGCGCGCTGCTCACCCCCTCGCGGGCGCCAGCTGGTCGAGCGGCTGGCGGCGCAGGAGTCGCCGCGCGAGGAGATCGCTTGGCGGCTCAGCGAGCGCCGCCGTCGGGGACGGCGACGGGGATGGGAACGGGCGCGGGGGCGGCAACCGCGGCGGCCGCGCGAATGACCGCCGACAGCGCCAGCGGCACCCGCACCGGCAGCCCTCCGTGCGTGTCGACGAGCACGATCGCGTCGGCTCCGTCGGGGAGCGGGACGCGCACGCGGGTCGAGGTGGCCACGTTCGCCTGCATCCGCCGCGCGATGTCCTCCTGATTGCCGGCGTCCGCGTCGGCGAGGAGCGGGAAGTCGAAGCGCACGGAATCGACGGTGTGGCCCGCGCGAACGACGCGCGCCTCGAAGCGCCCCACGAAGCGCTTCATCACCGTCGGCCGCTCGAACGTGCCGCGCTCGACCTTCTCGACCGTCAGCTTCCCGCGCGTCCAGCGGACGGCGAGGTCGGCCCACGCCGTCACCGCGGGTGGGCGCGCGGAGACGGGCACGCGCGGCGGCTCGGCCGCGGCGATCGGGCAGGCGAGCAACAGCAGCAGTGCGATGCGCATGGCGCGTCGAGGATAGCGCGAAGCTCCGCCCGCGACGACGGCGGGCCTCCGCTCGCTGCCCGTTGAATTGAATGGCCCCGGCCCGGGTGCTACAAACCAGTCGTGACGATCTGCCCGCGGTGTCGGCGCACCTACGACGACGGCGTGCGCTACTGCCCCGCCGACGGCGAGGTGGTCGGTCCGCCCGTCGACGGGGCCGCCGATCCTTATCTCGGCAAGGTGCTGATGGGGCAGTTCGAGATCGTCGCGCTCGCCGGGCGCGGGGCGATGGGCAACGTCTATCGTGCCGAGCAGACCACCATGGGCCGCACGGTGGCGGTCAAGGTGCTGCGGCGCGATCTCCTCGAGCAGCCGCCGGTGGTCAAGCGCTTCCTGCGCGAGGCGCGCGCGGCGGCGCGGCTCTCCCACCCGAACATCGTCACCGTGCACCTCGTCGGCGAGACCGACGAGGGCGCCCCCTACATCGTGATGGAGTTCGTCGACGGCGGCTCGCTCGGCGCGCTGTGCGACAAGGAGGGCGTGCTGCCGCCGCGGCGGGCGATCCAGGTCGCGCGGCAGATCGCCTCGGCGCTCTCCGAGGCGCACACGCACGGCATCGTCCACCGCGACCTCAAGCCGGAGAACATCCTGCTCGTCGACCGGCGGGGCGCCGACCACGTCAAGGTGCTCGACTTCGGCATCGCCAAGATCGCGCCCGGCGAGGGCGCCGACACGAGCGCGCTCACCCGCGACGGGACGATCTTCGGCACGCCGCACTACATCTCTCCCGAGCAGGCGGGCGGGCAGGACGTCGACGCGCGCGCCGACCTCTACTCGCTCGGCGTGATCCTCTTCCGCATGACGACGGGGCGCCTGCCCTTCGACGGCGCGTCGGGGATGCAGGTGCTGCTCAAGCACATGCGCGAGGCGCCGCCGCTGCCGCGTGAGATCAACCCCGACGTGCCGCCCGCGCTCGAGCGGGTGATCGTGCACGCCCTCGAGAAGGATCGCGCAGCGCGCATCCCCGACGCGGAGCACTTCCTCGAGGCGCTTGCCGGCGCCGAGGCGGGGATCGACGACGATGCCGCGCGCACCCTCCATGGCATGGCGCCGCCGCGGGGCGAGGCCGTGCCTGTGCGCGTGGCGGGGGCGGCGCGATCGGGTCGCGAGCGATCGTCGCCGTCGGATCCGACGCCGACGCCGACGCCGAGCGACGGTCCCGCGACGAGCGGCGGGCTGGTGCTGAACGACGCGCGCGAGGCGCCGTCTCCCGACGACTCGCTCGACGCCGCGCTCGGCGCTCTGGACCGGCCGCTCCCCGAGGACGAATTCTACGACGACCCGGCCCGGCGACGCCGTCCGCGGGTCGCGCTCTGGGCGTCGATCGGCGCCATCGCCGTGGCGGCGATCGCCGGCGGGCTCTACGCGATGCGCAGCGGCCCGCACCACCCGGCCGACGCCGAAAAGCCGGCGCCGGTGGCGGCCGCGCCGCGCGACCTCGGCCCGCCGCCGCGGGTGACGCTGGTCGAGGAGCACGTCGTCGAGGGCGGGCCATGGGCGATGCGGCTCGGCTTCGACGTGGCGCCCGTCGAGGGCGAGCGCGCCGCGCTGCGCTTCCTCCTCGACGCGCCGACGGGCACGACGCCCGAGCTGCGCATCGAGGCGACGGTGCGCCCGAGCAGCGGCCGCGAGGAGACGCTGACCGCCGAGGCGGATCCCGCCGGCGGCTACCGCGCCGAGGTGACATTCCGCTCCGCGGGGCGACACCATGTGCGCGTCGTCGCCACGCCCCGCTCGGGCGCTGCCCTTCGCGCCGCCTTCGACGTCGACGTGACGGCGCGCCCCGGCGTGGCGGCGCCGCGCCCGCACCGCGAGCACCACGGCGAGCGCGCCGGCGGCAACGACGATCGCGCCGCGGCCGACCTGCCGCCCGTGGTGAT
>JAJXSP010000474.1 GCA_021784515.1 Myxococcales bacterium
TTCGGTGAGCGTCCGGACGCTCGCCGACGCCGACGACGGCAACGTGGTGGCCGCCGCCGCCGCGAACCACGTCGCGCTCAGCCCGCTTGTCGCCTCCGTCGACAACGACGCCGCCCTGCGCGGGATGCTCTACGACCCCGCCAAGCGCGCCGCGCACGTAAAGGTGCTGACGGATCTGGCGGTCAAGCAGGGCTACGCCGGCATCGACATCGACTACGAGCACCTCTGGACGGCGGCCGACCGCGCGCCCTACACCGCGTTCATGACCGAGCTGGCGGCCGCGCTGCACGCCGTCGGCAAGCAGCTCACCCTCTGCGCGCCGGGCATGGACCACGACGCCGCCGACTCCGCGTGGAGCTACGCCGCCCTCGCCACCATCGTCGACCACGTGCACGTCATGGGCTACGACTTCCACTCGATCTCCACCCACGCCGGGCCGACCGCTCCGCTCGGGTGGATCGACTCCGTCGCCGCCTACGCCGAGAGCACCGGCCACCCCGACCGCTTCGTCCTCGGGCTGCCGAACTACGGCGTCGGGGCCGGCTTCTTCTGCGCGCTCGGGCAGTGCGCCGCCTCGTGCACCTCGGCCATCGCCGACACGACCAACCACATGCAGACCTGCCCGTTCGGCAACTACGCCGCCGGCCGCTCTCTCAATTGCTCCTCCGCCGCCGGCCAGATCTACTTCGACGACGCCGCGTCGCTCGAGCAGAAGGTGGAGGCGGCGCAGGCCCACTCGCTCGGCGGCATCACCTACTGGACGGTCGGCAGCGAGCCCGCCGGCTTCTTCGACATGGTGAAGAAGCACTACTAGTCCAGGCTGGGCTGACAGCGTGGCCGGTCGAAGCCGCGCGCGCGATCCCGAGCGTTACGCGAGCGCGATCCGCTTGAGCCGCAGCGAATTGCTCACGACCGACACCGACGACAGCGCCATCGCCGCCGCGGCCAGCATCGGTCCGCCGAGCGCCGCGAGGAGGCCGAGGGCGGCGATGGGGATCCCGGCGGAGTTGTAGACGAGCGCCCAGGCGAGGTTCTGGCGGATCACGCGCATCGTCGAGCGCGACAGCGCGATCGCCGTCGCCACGCCCCCAAGGTCGGCGTGCATCAGCGTCATCGCCGCCGTCTCCATCGCCACGTCGGTGCCGCCGCCGATCGCGATCCCGACGTCGGCGGCGGCGAGCGCGGGCGCGTCGTTCACGCCGTCGCCCACCATCGCCACCACGCGTCCCTCGGCGCGCAGCCGCTCGACGACGGCCGCCTTCCCCTCGGGCGGCACCTCGGCGCGCACCTGCGCCGGGTCGAGCCCCACCTGCTTTCCGATCGCCACCGCCGTCGGCAGGTTGTCGCCGGTGAGCATGACCACCTCGATCCCGAGCCCGCGGAGCGCACGCACCGCCGCCGCCGATGTCGGCCGCACCGCGTCCGCGATCCCGATCGCGCCGGCCACCGCGCCGTCGACGGCGACCAGCGCGACGGTGTTGCCCTGCGCCTCCAGCTCGGCCGCGATCGCTCTCGCCGCGTCCGACTCGATCCCCTCGCCCGCGAGGTGCGACGCGCGCGCGACCAGCACCCGCCGCCCGCCGACCTCGCCCCTCACCCCCGCGCCCGCGAGCGACTCGAAGCGCTCGGCGTCGGGGATCGCCACCCCGCGCCGCTCCGCCGCGCGCACGATCGCGTCGGCGAGCGGGTGCTCCGACCGTCGCTCCAGCGCCGCGGCGAGCGCCAGCACTTCGCCCTCGTCGCGATCGAGCGCCCGCACCGCCGACACCTCGGGCTTCCCGACGGTGAGCGTGCCCGTCTTGTCCACCACCACCACCTCGATCGACCGCGCGCGCTCCAGGCTCTCGGCGTCCTTGATCAGCACGCCCAGCTCGGCGGCGCGACCGGTGCCCACCATGATCGCCGTCGGCGTGGCGAGGCCGAGCGCGCACGGGCAGGCGATCACCAGCACCGCCACCGCCGTGAGCAGCGCCACCGCGTTGTCCGCGCCGTGCAGCCGCCAGCCGAGGAAGGTGAGGGCCGCGAGCGCGATCACCACCGGCACGAACACGCCCGACACCACATCGGCGAGGCGCTGGATCGGCGCCTTCGATCCCTGCGCCTCCTCGACGAGGCGGATGATCTGCCCGAGCCGGCTCGCCGCGCCGACGCGGGTGGCCTCGATCACCAGCGCGCCCCGCTGATTGATCGTGCCGCCGGTCACCTCGTCGCCGGCGCGCTTTCCGACCGGGAGGCTCTCGCCGGTCAGCATCGACTCGTCCACCGCCGCCTCGCCGTCGCGCACGACGCCGTCGGTGGGCACGCGCTCGCCGGGGCGGATCACCAGCGCGTCGCCGGGGAGCACCTCGTCGAGCGGCACGTCGAACTCGCTCTTGCCGCGGCGGAGGCGCGCCATCTTCGGGCGAAGGTCCATCAGCGCGCGGATCGCCGAGCCGGCGCGCGACTTCGCCCGCGCCTCGAGGAGCCGCCCGACGAGGATCAGCGTGACGATCATCGCCGCCGTCTCGAAGTAGAGGTGAGGGTGGCCGTGCGGCGCCGCGAGGAGCTGCCACGTGCTGTAGCCGAAGGCAGCGCCGGCACCGAGCGCGATCAGCGTGTCCATGTTCGCGCCGCCGTGGAGGAGCTTGCGCGCGGCGACGGCGAAGAACTGCGCGCCGGCGACGAACACCACGATCGCCGAGAGGGCGAGCTGCGCCCAACCGCTGCCCGCGAAGTGGAGGTTGCCCATCGCGATCACGAACACCGGCACCGCGCACGCGACGGCGATCACGAGGTTCCGCCGCTCGCGCGCCGCGCCCTCGCGCCTGCGCTCCAAAGACGGCGCCGCCCCCGCGCGCGGCGTGGCCTGGTAGCCCGCCGCGTCCACCGCCGCCTCCACCGCCGCCGGATCGAAGCCCGGTCCCGCCACCACCGTCGCCACCTCGGTCGCCAGGTTGACCGCCGCGCGCCGCACGCCGGGCGCGCGCGCGATCGCCTTCTCGACCGAGACCGCGCACGAAGCGCAGGTCATGCCCGCCACGTCGAACTGGATCGTCGCCGACGGCGCGGTCGCCACGGGACGCGGCGCCGACGGAGCCGGCTCGTCGGGCACGAAGCGCGAGGGCTCGGCGGCGAAGCGATCGCGGCAGTCCGTGGAGCAGAAGAAGTGCGGCTTCCCCTTGCGGCGCATCACCGCCGCCGGGTGGAGGCGCGAGACCTCCGCGCCGCACACCGGATCGATCGCGCGCCCCCACGTCGCGGGCTCGGCGACGAACCGGTCGCGGCACTTCACGGCGCAGAACAGGACGCGCCCGCCCTCGTGCTCGATCGCCGCGGCCGCGCTCTCGGGGCGCACGGTCATGCCGCAGACCGGGTCGATCGATCCGTCGGTGGGCGTGGGCTCGACGTGCGGCTCTTCCATGCCGCGAATCTAGCCACCACCGGGCGGCGGCGCCATCCGCGACAGACCCTCAGCGCGCGCTGTGCTGCGCGCGGTGCTTCGCCTTCTGCGCTGCCGGGAGGTCCTTGTGCAGCGCCGCGCAGAACATCCCGAACCGCGGCGCCGCGAGGTTCCGGCAGCCGGGGAAGTAGCAGGTGACCGCCGGGCGCCTCGACGAGCGGCCGGGCCGCGCGCCGTCGCCCAGCCGTTCCCGCACCTCGTCGAGCAGGCGGCGCCGCACCTCCTGCGTCACGTGCCGCTCCATCACCCGCGCCACCTGCGCGAGGAAGCGGTCCACCAGCGGGCGAAGCTCGTCCTCGACGGAGCGTCCATTGCGTGCCATTGCCGACCTCCGCGGACGTTGATAGTCGATCCGCGGCGGCGAGAGCAATCGCGAGCGGGGCCTCCGGCGCGCGGCGCGCTCCGAAATCACATCGCCGGCGGCGCCTCGGGCGGGATCTCCGACGGCGGCGCCGCGGTTGAAGGCGGCTGGCCGGCCGACTCCTGCTCGGCCTGCGCCTTCTCCGCCGCCTTGCGCTGCGCCTCGTCGGCCTTCTTCGCCTCGCGCTCCGCCTTCGCGTAGTCGCCGCGCGCCGCGGCCTCCTGCGCCTTGCGCCCGTGCTCCTCCGCTTTGCGCTGCTCGTCCATCGAGCTGGCGCACCCCATCGTCGTCAGCCCGGCGAACAGGAGGGCGCCGGCCGTCAGGGCGATTCCTCGTCGCATCGATCCTCCTCGGCGGCACGCGCCGCGTCGCGCTCGAAGGGGATGCAGCGTTCACGCCCGTGGCGGCGGGCGCCGGGTCACGCCACCGCGGCCCGGATCGCTTCGCCGGTGAAGCGCTGCGGGGAAAGCTCGAGCGCGCGCCAGCCGTCCTCCTTCGCCGCCGTCGCCTCCTCCTCGAGGATCGCCAGCTGATCGAAGCTGAACGGGACCCCCGGCGTGCGCCTCACCAGGTACGAGAGCGGTTCGATCACCACGTAGGGCACGCCCACGCGCGGGCGGCGCACGCCGATCGCCTCCATCACGCGCTCGTAGACGTCGCCGATGCTGATCACCTCGGGGCCGGACCGGT
>JAJXSP010000040.1 GCA_021784515.1 Myxococcales bacterium
CTCGATGGCCTTCTCCTCGTCGGTGGCGTCGAGGATGGCGGCGCGCTCGGTCCACAGCGCAGCCAGCTCCCGCGCCTCGGTGGTGGCCGGCAGGAGCCGGTCGATCACCGCGAGGGCGCGGTCCGTGTTTCCGACGCGCCGGTAGTGGCGCAGGCCGCGGAGCAGGACCTCCTGGTCTTCCACTCCGGCGGCGAGCGCGACGTCGTAGCAGACGCCCGCCTCGTCGGGGGCGCCGAGCGCGTCCTCCCACAGGCGGCCGAGGCGCGCGTAGAGGACGCCGCGGCGATCCTGCTCGTACACGACGAGCAGCGCCTGGGTGTAGTGCTGCGCGGCGGCGGCGACGCGGCCGCGATCGCCGAGCGCGCCGGCGAGCGCCTGGAGCACGCCCGGGTGGAGCGCGTCGATCCGCAACGCCCGCCGGAGATCGGCGATCGCCTCGTCGGGGCGACCCAGCCGCGCCGCGAGCGCGCCGCGCTGGTACATCGCGTGGAGCCGCTCGGCGTCGGCGATCGGAGCGGTCGTCGGGCCCTGGAGCAGCCGGCCCTCGCGGGCTTGGCCCTCCACGGTTTCGGCGTCGCGGAGCACGCGGTCGTAGATCGCCCAGGCGGCCTCGGTCTGGCCTTCGTCGAGGCGCTCGTCGGCGACGGTGAGCGCCGCCGCCGCGAACGACGGCAGCACCTGGAAGGCGCGCAGCGACATCCGCGCCGCCTCGGCCTCGTCGCCGGCCGCGCGCTGCGCCTCGGCGAGGCGCTGGATCCGCTCGGCGTGCTCGCGCAGCCCGTCCACCGTCGGGGAGGTCGCCCGTTCGTAGGCGGCGAGCGAGGCCCGCTGCGCCTCGAGGGCGGCGGCGGGATCGCCCTCCTGCGCGTGCAGGTCGGCGATGGCGTCCCACGCCGGGTAGTGATCGGGATCGACCGCCACCGCGCGCAGGAGCCACCCGCGCGCCGTCGCCCCGTCGGCGGCATTCGCGGCGCGGGCGCGCAGGCGGGAGGCGCGCTCCGCCCAGGCCAGCTCGCGCTCGTCGGGGTCGGGCAGCAGCGCCGCCGCGGTGCGCCAGCTCTTCGCGCGCCGCCCGATCGCCTTGAGCGCCTCCATCGCCGGCACGTTCGACGGATCGAGCGCGCGCGCCTCGCGGTAGAGGTTGGCGACGCGCGCCGGCTGCCCGAGCTTCTCGTCGCAGGCCTCGGCGAGGTGGCACAGCACGAGCGCCCCGAGCGACGGTGGCTGCCGCCGCGCGTGCTGCTCGCGGAGCTGCTGCCAGCCGTCGAAGTCCCCGCGCCGCAGCTTGAGCGACGCGACCGCCAGCTGCGCCTCGCCGTCGTCGGGATCGCGCGTCACGCGGGCCGCGCCCAGCTCCTCGGCGACGTCGAGCCGTCCGAGCGCGCGGTCGTAGACGCGCAGCAGTTCGCCCTCCAGCTCGGCCTGCTCCTCGAAGCTCCCGTAGGGCAGCGTGTCGAGCGCGCCCTTGAGTAGGTCGGCGAGCCGATCGAACCGGCCGGCCTCGCGGTAGAGCGAGGCGAGGCGGCGCCGCGTCTCGGCGTCGCCCGGCTGCTCCTCGAGCAGCCGTCGGTACAGCCCCTCGCGCCGCTCCACCGTCGGCGCGCCGGGGTGCTCGTCGCACTCCTTCACCGCCTGCTGCAACGCAACAACGCGCGCGTCGCCGTCGGACAGCGCGAGCGCATGCGCCTCGATCAGATCGATCCGCTCGCCCCAGCGCTGGTGGGCGCCGAGCAGCCGCGCCAGCGGCTCGTACCCCGGGCCGTCGGCGCTGGTCTCGTCGATCAGCGCGCGCAGGGTGGCGATGGCGCCGTCGGCGTCGTCGAGCGCGGTCTCCTGGATCCGTGCGCCGGCGAGCCGCAGCTCCACCCGCCGTTCGCCCTCGGCGCGCCCGAGCTCGATGAGGATGCGACGCAGCTCCAGTGCCGGATCGGTCGGGCCCTCGGTGAGCGTGCGGACCCCGGCGATCGCCTCCTCGTTGCCGGCGTCCACCTCCAGGATCCGGGCGTAGGTGGCGAGCGCGGTCTCGGCGTCGGACAGCCGCTCGCGCGACAGGCGCGCGATCTCCAGCCAGCGGGGGATCCGCTCGTCGGGAACGCCGTCGGCCGGCGCCGCGGCAAAGGTCCACTGCTGCAGCCGATCGCGCAGCTCGCGCCAGTCACCGGCGGCGCGGTCGTGCTCGATCACCACGTCGAGCGAGGCGCGCGACGGCTCGAGCTGGAGGATGCGGCGGTGCACGTCGAGCGCCTCCTCGCGCCGCCCGAGCCGTTCGTAGAGCGCGGTGAGCCGGCGGTGGAGATCGAGCACCTGCTGCGGGTCGGAGGCGCGCGCCGCGGCGAAGCGCCACGCGGCCGCGAGGACGTCCGCGCGGCCGGTCTTTTCGGCGAGGCGCTCCAGGTGCTGCGTCCACTCGATGCGCGCCGGGGCGAGCACGAACGCCGCGGCGTACAGCTCGAAGGCGCGCTCGGCGTCGCCGCGTTTTTCCTCGTGGAGCGCGGCCACGCGGGCCAGCTCGTCGGGAGAGGCCCCCTCGCCCAGCACGCGGGCCAGCGCCTCGACGACCGGGAGCACGCGGTCCCAGGCTCGCTGCGCGTCGGCCGCCGCTTCCAGCTCGGCGGTGATGCCGGGCGCCTCCGGATCGAGGCGGTAGATCGCCAGCAGCTGGTCGAGCGCGCCCCCCGCGTCGCCGAGCCGCTCGCCGCGCACCGCGTGGCGGGCGCGGAGGAGGTCGATCCGCTCCGGCAGCGTGGAGGCGCGATCCGACAGCTCGGCGTAGAGCGCGTCGAGCTGGCGCCACAGCCCCTTCGCCTCGGCGAGCCGCCGCGCGTCCGCGAGCGCCTGCCGATCGTGCGGATCGAGGCCGAGCAGGCGCACGCACTCGTGGAAGGCGCGCGTCGCATCGCCGAGCTTGTGCTCGCAGATCTCGACGCGCCGGCGCAGCGCCGCGCGGCGCTCCTCGATCGGGTTGCCGTCACTCGCCGCCCCGTCGAGCAGCGCGAGCAGGTCCTCATGGCGACCGGTCGCCTCGGCGAGGCGGCCGAGTGCCTCGAGCTCAGCGGGGGATCGTGTTCCTGAAGGAAGGGCTTCGGCGATCGGCTGGTGGCCGATGGCGAGCAGCACGAGGAACGCGCGCACCGGATCGGAGAGGCGCTGCTCGTAGATCGTGGCCAGCTCGCGCTGGTAGGCGCCGCGCCGCGCCGGATCGCTCGTCCGCGCCGCCGCCTCGAGGTAGACCGCCGCAAGATCGATCCACGCGCCCGCCTCGGCGGCCGCGCCGGCCACCTCGTCGAGCACCTGCGGGTCGTGGCCCGACAGCGAGAGGATCCGGGAGAGCGCGAAGAAGCGCCCGAGGTGATCGTCCGCCGGCGTGAGCGCAGCCAGCTGCCGCACCAGCGCCACGCGGCGCGCCGAGTCCGTCTCGGCCGCGATCGCCGCCTCGAGCGCAGCGGGGGATCGTGTTTCTAAAGGAAGCGCCTCGGTGCCGGTGCGCAGCCGCGTCACCGCCGCCAGCGCCGCCTCGTCCGTCGGGCGCCAGCGGAGGATCCGTTCGTAGGCGGCGAGCGCCGCGCCGCGGTCGCCCTCGCCCTCCCACAGCTTCGCGATCTCGAGCGCCCGCTCGATGCGCGCGGTCGCCTCCTCGGTGACCAGCAGCTCCGCCTCGAGGATCGCGATCAGCTCGCGCGTCCGTCCTACCGCGCGGTGGTGCCCGACGAGCGCGCGCAGCGCCTTGTCGTCGCGCGGCGCGAGATCGATCACCCGCAGCCACGCCCGGATCGCGCGCGGCGGGTCGGCGACGTTGTCCTCGATGTTCGCGGCGGCGGCGCGCCAGTAGCCGAGCACCGCGGCCGGGTCGGACCCGCGCCACGCCTGCGTCGAGAGCGTGCGATCGAGCGCCTCGAAGTCGCCGCGCCGCCGGTGCAGCGCGATCAGCTCGTCGCGCGTCGCCCGGTCGTCGGGGACGAGCGCGGCGATCTCCTTCCAGCAGGCCTCCGCCTTGTCGTCCTTGCCGAGACGGTTGGCGTAGTGATCGCCGAGCCGCCGCAGCAGCTCCACCCGCCCCGCGGCGTTGCGCGTCGCCGCGAGCTGCCCTTCGAGCGCGCCCGCCACGCCCTCCAGCTCGCCGAGCGCCTCGTAGAGCCGCGCCAGCGCCTGCTTGGCCTCGAGCCGCCCCTCCTCGATCGCCGCGCGGCGCTCCCACAGCGCCACCGCCAGCCGCGGGTCGTCGAGCTTCGACTCGGCCAGCCGGGCGGCGCGGGCCAGGATCTTCGCGCGCTCGCCTTCGGTGGCGGCGCGCTCGGCACGCTCCGAGAGGAACCCGACGAGCGCCTCGGTCTTGCCCTGCCGCTCGAGGTACTCCTCCTTCGCCTTGAGCGCGTCGACGTCGTTCGGATCCAGCTCGAGCACGCGCTCGTGCGCGACCACCGCGCGCTCCAGATCCCCCGCCGACCAGAGCGCGTCGGCGACGAGCCGCCGGAAGTCGAGCTGCGCCGGCCTCGACCACGAGTCGAGCGGCCGGGCACCCATCTCGGCGAGCGCCTCCCAGTCCTTGCGCCGCCACAGCACGCGCGCCATCGCCGACAGCGCGAGCGGGTCGTCGGGCCGCGCGGCGAGGATCTCGGCGAGCACCTCGGCCGCCTTGTCGTGGTCGCGCATCCCGGAGAGCCACGCCTCGGCGATCTCGCGAAGCGCGACGATCCGCTCGGCCCCCTGCATCTGCGCCGCGCGCTTGCCGAGGAACTCGGCGAGCCGGTCCCAGCGCCCCGCGCGGCGGTACACCTCCGACAGCGCGCGCGTCGTCTCGTCCACCGCGTCGCCGAGGCGGAACAGCCGCTCCCAGGCCTCGATGGCGAGGTCGGGCGAGCGCAGCTTGTCGGTGGCGAGCGCCACCGTCTCGCGCGTCCACTCCAGCCGCTGGTTCGGATCCCAGGTCGCCTCGACCGCGGCGGCGTAGAGATCGTAGAGCGCGCGCCAATCGCCGCGCTCGCGATAGCGCCCGGCGAGGAAGTCGATCGCGTCGGCGTGCGCGGCGTCGATCTGCGCCAGGCGGCGGAAGGTGTCCTCGGCGCTGCCGGGGTCGCCGAGCCGGTCGCGGTAGATGCGCGCCAGGTCCACCAGCAGCGCGCCCTTCGTCTCGGGGAGGTTGGCCCAGGTGGCCTGGTCGACGGCGGCGCTGGTCATCGCCGCCAGCTTCGACCACTCGCGGCCGCGCGCCAGGCGCTGCCCCTCCTTGCGGAACAGACCATTGTCGTTGAGGAAGGTGGGCTCCTCGTCGACCGCCAGCGGCGGGCTCGCCACCGCGATCCCCGGCGCGCGCTGCGACAGCGACGGCGCCACCTCGACGGGCGCGGCGTCGGCGAGCGCGCTCGCGGGGCCGGCGGCGAAGTGCTCCGACGGCGGTGCGACCTCCGCGATGCCCTCCGACCCGTGCTCTTCCTTGGCTTGCCGATCGATCGAGGGAGCCGCCAGCTCGATCGCGAGCGGCTCGGGCTCAGGCAGCTCCACCTCGACGGCGGGGCCCTGCTCGACCGACTCGATGGGCAGCGGCGGCGACTCCCATCGGTCCTCCTGCGGCGGGGCCGCCTCCTCGCCGACGACCGCGTCACCGGCGTCGAAGTCGGTGATGAAGGAGTCCGGTAGCGCCATGGTGTCTTCGCGTTCGTCGCGCTCCTCGGCGCCGTTGCGCGTCGGCTCGTCGGGGAACGCGGCGGCGTTGTGCAGCAGCTCCTCCAGCTCCGGAAACGCGTGCGCCCCCGCGGGAGGCGCGCCTGCCGTCTCGCCCCAGCCCCCGGCGGCGCCGGTGTCGCCGGGCGGCTGCTTCTTGCTGGACGGTTTCTGGGGGCGATCGTTCTCGGCCACGTGGAACCTCCTCGAGGAGCAGCCAGCGCGGGGCGCGGCGGCCGCAGCGTAGCAAGGCGCGCCGAACGAGATCCAGCCTTTCCGGTGCGGCGAGTCAGCTCACCTTCTTGAGCGCGATCGCCACCTTCTCGTCGCCCACCTCGATCTCCTCGCCGGCGAGCGCGTCGGAAAGCGGCGCGGTCTGCACGTCGACCGCGAGCACCTGCTCCTTCAACCACGGCAGGTGCGCGGCCACGTTCGTCCAGATCGCCTCGGGCGCCACCACCGAGACGGCGACGCGATCGGCGTAGGCGAGGCCCGCCTTCTTGCGCAGGTCCTGCAGGCCGCGGTTGAGGTCGCGCATCTGGCCCTCGGCGATCAGCGCCGGGTCGCTCGTCAGATCGAGCACGACGACGAGCGACTCCTCGGCCGCCACTCCCAGCCCCTCGACGCGCGGCGCGCAGCGGAAGGTGAAGTCGGCGGGCTCGAGCTCCACCCCGGCGGCGCGCATGCGGCCGCCCTCCAAAAGCTCGTACTGCCCCGCGGAGACGGCCGCCTGCACCTTCTTCACCTCGCCGCGCAGCTTCTTGCCGAGCTTCGTGTAGTCGAGCTTCACCTGGTGGTCGACGAACTGCTCGGGGTGGGCGAGCGGGCTCACCTCCTTCACGTTCAGCTCGTCGACGAGCAGCTCGAGGTTGTGCTCGATCGCGTGGGCCGGCAGGCCCGCCAGGCGGATCGAGCGCAGCGGGTGGCGATGCTTGAGCTTGTGGTCCTCGCGCACCGACCGCGCGAGCCGCACCACGGTGCGGATCGCCCGCATCTCGTCCTCGATCTCGCGGTTCACCCACTCGGGGTGGGCCGCCGGCCAGTCCTCGAGGTGCACCGACTTGTCGCCGCCGAGCGCCTCGTGCACGCTCTCGGCGAGGAAGGGCAGAAAAGGCGCGATCACCTTCGCCAGCGTCGAGAGCGCGACGAACAGGACCTCGTAGGCGGTCCGCTTGTCGTCGTTCATCCCCGCCCGCCACAATCGCTGCTTCGACAGCCGGATGTACCAGGTCGAGAGCATGACGATGTAGTCTTCGATCGCCTCGTAGCAGCCGGCGAAATCGTAGCTCCCCGCCCTTTCCTCCACCTTCGCCCGCAGCGTCTCGGTCGCGCTGAGGAGATATTTGTCGAGCCTCGAGAGCGACGGGAAACGGCCCTCGGGCTCGAAATCGTCGATGCGGGCGTAGGCGGTGAAATAGTGGAGGCTGTTCCACAATGGGATGTTGTAGCGGCGGACCGCGTCGCGCACCGAATCGCCCGCAAAGCGCATGTCGCTGCCGCGCGTCACCGCCGAGGCGAGCAGCGCCACCCGCAGCGCATCCGACCCGTGCTTTTCCACCAGCTCCATCGGGTCGGGATAGTTCTTCAGCCGCTTGGACATCTTGCGGCCGTCCTCGGCGAGGATCACGCCGTGGCACAGCACGTCGCGGAAGGGCGGCTGGTCGAACAATGCGGTGGACAACACGACAAGGGTGTAGAACCAGCCGCGCGTCTGGGCGATGTACTCGACGATGAAATCACCCGGAAAGGTCGCCTCGAACTCGGCTTTGTTCTCGAACGGATAATGGACCTGCGCGTAGGGCATCGAGCCCGATTCGAACCAGCAATCGAGCACGTCGGGGACGCGGCGCAGCACGCCCCCGCAGGAGCAACTCCACTCGAACTCGTCGATCGCCGGGCGGTGGAAATCGGTGACCGGCTTTCCGCTCTTCGCCTCCAATTCGGCCTTGCCGCCGACCACCTCGATCCCCGCGCAGCGATCGCAGCGCCACACCGGAATGGGGGCGCCCCAGAATCGATTTCGCGAAATGGCCCAGTCGCGGGCATTTTCCAGCCACTTGCCGAACTGCCCGTCGCGGATGTGCGACGGCACCCAGCGGATCTTCTGGTTCGCGGCGATCATCCGCTGCTTGAAGTCGACCACCTTGACGAACCACGTCTTGATGGCCCGGTAGATGAGCGGCGAATCGCAGCGCCAGCAATGCGGGTAGTTGTGGTCGTAGGTCTCGCGCCGGAAGAGCGATCCCTCCTCCTTGAGCTTGTGGATGATCTTCGGATTGGCGTCGAAGACGTGCTGGCCGGCGAAATCCGAAACCCGGGAATCGAAGGTGCCGTCATCCTGCACGGGCGCCGGGCCCTCGATGCCGTGGGCGCTGCAAAGCACGTAGTCGTCTTCGCCGTAGCTCGCCGCGGTGTGGACGATTCCGGTGCCGTCTTCGGTGGTGACGAAGTCGGCTGGCAGGACCCGAAAGGCGTTTTGCACGTCCGGGAAATAGGGCAGTAGCGGGCGATAGCGGCGGCCGGCGAGCTCCTTGCCGAGCGCGCGTCGCTTCTCCGCGTAGCCGGTCAATTCACGGGCATATTTGCCGGCCGCGGCGACGCCCAGCCACACCGACTCCTGGCCATTCGAATAGAGGGCGTATTCGATCTCCGGCCCGACGGCGAGGCCGACGTTGCCGGGCAGCGTCCAGGGCGTGGTCGTCCAGGCGAGGAACGATTCGCTCGCATCCCCGAGGGAGCGGAAGCGGACGGTGACGGCGGGGTCCTGCCTCGGCCGCGTGGCGTCGTCCATGCGCGCTTCCATGTTCGAAAGCGTGGTCTGGCAGCGCGTGCAATAGGGAACGACCTTCCTTCCCTCGTAGATCAGCCCCTTTTCAAACAGGGATTTGAAGACGTGGACGACGGACTCCATGTAGGTGAAGTCCATCGTCTTGTAGTCGTGATCGAAGTCGACCCAGCGGCCGAGCCGGCCGATGATCCGGCGCCACTCGTCGGCGTAGCGCAGCACGGAGGCCTTGCACGCCTCGTTGAAGCGGCCAACACCGTAGTTGACGATGTCGACGCGCGACCGGAAGCCGAGCTCCTTTTCGATCTCGAACTCGACGGGAAGCCCGTGGCAATCCCAGCCCCAGCGGCGCGGGACGTGATAGCCGCGCATGGTGAAATAGCGGGGCACGACGTCTTTGATGTACGAGGTGAGGATGTGGCCGTAGTGGGGCAGGCCGGTGGCGAAGGGCGGACCGTCGTAGAAGACGTATTCTCTTGCAGGGCCTTCGGCCCCCCCGTCGGCGCGCAGCTCGACCGAGCGCTCGAAGGTGCGCTCGCGGTTCCAGCGGTCGAGGACCGCGTGCTCGAGGGCGGGAAAGCTCACATCGATGGGGACTTCCTTGAAGCGCGACATAGGGGGGGGGTGTACCAGAGCGCCGCTTGCGACGCTAGAGCCAGCGCCGTTCAGGCAAGGACCTTTCGTGGCCGTGACCGTGGCGGATATTCCAGCAACGGAAAAAGCCGCGTCCACGTCCACGGCGCCTCGCTACCTGAACGGCATTGGCGCTAGCGCGAGGGCGCACGCCTACCCTTACCCGCTTCGCTTCGGGAAGCGACCTCTCCCAAGGGGAGAGGGGATGGTTCGCTTCGCTCGCCGAGGAAGTACCGCCGGGCAGACCCGTGAACGCTTGCGAAGAATCTACCGAGGCAAGGTCAGGACGATTTTCACGTCGGGCTTCACCTTCAGCGTCCCGAGCATCGCGCTGTACGGCTTGATGCCGAAGTCGGGTTGGTGGAGCGTGACCTCGGCGGTCTCGTGGTCGCCCTCGGTCCGAGTGGTGAAGTCGAGGTCGTGGTCCCGGCCGTGGAGCGAGAGGGTGCCGCGGACGCGGTGGCCGCCCGGGGCGTCGGCGATCTCCGTCGAGCGGAACTCGATCTCGGGGTACCTGGCCGCGTCGAGCACGTCGCGGGCGATGTTGTGCTCGATCTCGCCGCGGTCCTTCGGCGAGAGGAGATCGGGGGCGTCGGCGTCGGCCTTGCGGGCGCACTCCACGCGCAGCGAGGCGGCCTCGAAGCGCGCCTCGACAATGCGGGCGGCGCGATCGACCTCGACGGAGAAGCCGGTCACCTTGATTCGGAGGTCGTGCGCGATCGCGGAGAGCAGCCCCTCCTTGAAGGTGAAGACCTCGCAACGGGCGTTGTTCGTGTCGTAGCGCATACCCCAATCATAGGTCCGCCGTGCGCGTTGATCCGGGGCCGCTTGCGTGATGGAATCCGGCGCGATGAGCGTGCTCCTGCGATCGATGGCGCTGGTGCTCCTGCTCGCGGCGACGGCGCACGCGGGGGGCGGGGAGGCGCGGGCGCAGGCGAAGGCGGCCTACAAGGCGGCGACCGAGCTGTACCGGAAGGGTTCGTACCGCATGGCGCTGAAGGAGTTCGAGCGCGCCTACGAGGCGGTGCCCGATCCCTCGTCCCTGTTCAACATCGCCCAGTGCCACCGCCTGCTCGGCGACAAGCAGGAGGCGCTGCGCTACTACCTGCTGTTCCTCGACGAGCGGCCGAAGGCGCCGAACCGCGCCGAGGTGGAGCGCTACGTGGCGCAGCTGGAGGCCGACATCGCGGCCGAGGCGCCGCCGCCGAAGCAGGAAGCGCCGGCGGTCGCGCTCGCACCCACGCCCGTGCCCGCGCCCGCGTTGGCGCCGGTCGAGGCGCCCCCGTCGCCCACGCCGACGCCGATCTACCGCACGTGGTGGCTGTGGACGGCGGTGGCGGGGGTGCTGGTGGCGGGCGCGGTGGCGACGGCGCTCGCGCTCACCCTCCAGCCGGCTCCGTCCTTCCAGCCGACCCTGCCCGACATCGGGCCGGGCGCGCCGCACGGCACCGGCATGGCGCTCCACTTCTGACTCGTGTTCCGCCGCTTCCCACCCACTCCCGCTCAAGGCGTCGCAGAGGCGGGTCCGACGGCTACTGGTTCACCGCCGTCGAGACGAGCTGGAGCATGCGGTCCTCGTCCATGTCGGAGGTGACGGCGTAGCCGATGTCGCGGTCGCGGAACATCGCGACGTGGTAGCCGCGCTCGCCGCCGAGGTAGACCGGCTGCTGGCCGACCTGGCGGGATCGGCGCGTCTCCAGCGGCAGGTTCGACGGGTCGAAGACCACCACCGAGACCCGCTCGCCGTTGACGTCGTAGACGAGGTAGGCGGCGTCGCGGTCGCGCACGTGGGCGAGGCGCGCGCCGCGGAGCACCGCCTGCGGGGCGAGCCGCGGCGGACGCACGGCGAACGACACCTTGCCGTTGAACCAGGCGCGCACGTCCTCGGGGCCGCCGCGCACCTCGATCGGCAGGTCGCGCTGGTGCCTGGCGATCGCGTCCTCGATGAGGGGCGAGAAGGGGTGGAACGACCACGCGAGCGAGCCGAGGAGCGCGGCGGCGGCGGCGGCGGGCCAGTACTCGCGGGCGAGGGTGCGCCAGCGAGGGCGCGCCAACGGGATGGGCTCCTCCTCGAGGCTGGCGGCGATGCTGCGGCGCAGCTCCGCCGGCGCCTGCCGGCGGGGCGCGGCTCGCCGGACCGCCTGCTTGAACTCGGCGTGGAAGCGCACACGGCCGGCGCAGGCGGCGCACGTCCCGGTGTGACGCTCCAGCTCGCGCGCCTCCTCCTCGGAGAACTCACCGTCGAGGTACGCGTCGCAGAAGCGCTCGACCTCGACGCAGCCGAACGCGGGCGCGGTCATGGCTCCCCCCGACGGAATGGGATCACGTTGTCCTCGGGGAGGCCTTCCGTCTCGGCCTTCACGATGCCCTGCTCCTCGGCGTAGCCACGCAGCGCGCGTTGCAGGAGGCGCCGGCCGCGGTAGAGGCGCGACATCACCGTGCCGACGGGACACTCCATCACGTCGGCGATCTCGCGGTAGGACAGCTCCTCGAGGTCCGAGAGGATCACCGCCACGCGGAACTCCTCGGGCAGCTCGTCGAGGGCGTGCTGCACGTTCGTCGACAGCACGCCGCCGAGGATGGCGCTCTCGGGATCGCGGGCGGCGCGCAGCGCGTCGTGCGATACGGTGGCGCCCTCGCCCTCGCCGACGGCGAGCGCCCCGGCGAGGTCGCGGTCGCGCACGCCGCGGTGGTACTTGTTAATGAAGGTGTTGTGCAGGATCTTGAACAGCCACGCCTTGCAGTTGGTGCCGGCGTCGAAGCGGTCGAAGAAGCGCCAGCCGCGCAGGACGGCGTCCTGCACGAGGTCCTCGGCGTCGCGCTCGTTGCGGCAGAGGCGCGTGGCGAGGCCGTAGAGCGCGTCGAGGTGGGGCAGCGCCACCGCCTCGAACTCCTGTCGGCTGCTCTTCTTCGGACCCGGCGTGGCCATGGTGACTGGTTCGGAAACCGACGGTGGGTTGGGCCTATTCCCGACCCCGAGGGCAAGTATGAACGCAGGCGAGCGCCGCCGCCAGCGACGGGCGATCCGTAGCCGCAGCTCCTAGACTTCGGCGAGCGCGCGGTACGGCAGGCCGACGGCGTTCGCGACGGCCTGGTGGGTGACCTGGCCGCGCCAGGTGTTCACGCCGCGGGCGATCGCGCGGTCGGTGGCGATCGCCTTGTCGATGCCGGCGTCGGCGATGCGCGCGCCGTAGCCGAGGGTGACGTTGTTGAGCGCGAAGGTCGAGGTGCGCGCCACCGCGCCCGGCATGTTCGCCACCGCGTAGTGCGTGACGCCGTGGACCGTGTAGGTCGGGTCGTCGTGCGTCGTCGGGCGCGAGGCGGTCTCGATGCAGCCGCCCTGGTCGACCGCCACGTCCACGATCACCGAGCCGGGCTCCATCTTCGCGACCATCGCGGCGGTGACCAGCCGCGGCGCGCGGGCGCCGGCGACGAGCACCGCGCCGATCACCAGGTCGGCGTCCGACACCGCCTGCTCGATGTTCGAGGGATCGGAGAACAGGGTGTGGATGCGGCCGGGGTAGACGTCGTCGAGGTACTCGAGCGTGCCGAGGTTCACGTCGAGGACGGTCACCTGCGCGCCCATGCCGATGGCGATGCGCGCGGCGTTGCTGCCGACCACGCCGCCGCCGATGATCACGATCTTGCCGCGGCGAACGCCGGCGACGCCGCCCAGGAGGATGCCCTTGCCGCCGCGCTCCTTCTCGAGGAAGGTGGCGCCGACCTGGATCGCCATGCGGCCGGCGACCGCGCTCATCGGCTGGAGCAGGGGCAGCTTGCGGTCGTCGGTCTCGATGGTCTCGTAGGCGACGCCGGTGACGCCGCGCTCCACGAGCACCCGCGCCAGCTCGGGGGCGGCGGCGAGGTGGAGGTAGGTGTAGAGGATCTGCCCCGAGCGCAGGTGCGGGTACTCGGGGGGCAGCGGCTCCTTCACCTTGAAGATCATCTCGGCGCGGCGCCAGACCTCCTCCGCGGTCTTCACGATCTCCGCGCCCGCCTGGGTGTACATCTCGTCGGTGAGCCCGGAGCCGACGCCGGCGCCCGACTGCACGAGCACCTTGTGGCCGCGGGCGGTGAGGGTGCGCACGCCGGCGGGGATCATCCCGACCCGGTACTCGCGCGTCTTGATCTCGGTGGGAACGCCGATGTGCATGTTCGTTCTCCGGTTCAGGTTACGGGCGCCTGCCGCCCGGCGAAGGCGATTTCGCACGCGTCGCCGTCGCTGTCAATCGCGATCACCGGCAAATCGGCGCGTCGCGGAGCTCGAGCGAGACCACCTCGATCAGCAGGTCGCCGTCCCCCACGCCGATCGCCGTGTGCACCAGCGCGAGCCGGCGGCCGTCGGGGGAGAGGCTCGTCTCGATGGCGAAGCGGTCGCCGTCGACGGTCGATGGCGGGCTCCACGCGTCGAGCGGGGTGCGCCCCGTCGGCGAGAGCAGCGTGGCGCGGGCGGGCGGCGCTCCCGGATCGCCGGGCGCGTCTTCGAGCAGCACGCGGCAGCCGCCGCTTCCTTTGGCAGCACGATCCCCCGCTGCGGCGTCCACCGGCGAGCGGTCCTCGACGAAGCCGCGCTCGCTCGTCCAGTCGAGGGGCGCGGCGGGCTGCCCGGGCTCGGCGACGACGACGCAGCCCTTGATCGCGCCGCGCTCGCCGAGCTCGCGGGTGCGCCGCCCGCATGCGCCGACCGTCGAGCCCTTCCACGCCACCAGCGCGAGGCGGGCGGTGTGGCGCACGCCGCCGTCGGGGAGCGCCACCGGCGGGCCGGCCACCGTCGGGGGCGGCGCGGCGATCGGCTGCTGCACCTCGCGGCGCGGACAGCCCGCGAGCGCCGCGGCGCAGGCGAGGAGCGCGAGCGGCGACGAGCGCGGCCCCACCACCGTCATAGCCGGTGCTGCGACTGGAGCCGGACGTACTCGTCGCTGAGGTCGCAGGTGACGTGCCTTCCTTCGCCCTGGCCGGCGTGCAGGTGGAGGCGCACCGTGCACGACTCCCTCGCCATCTCCTGCTCGGCGCGCTCGACGCTGTCGCCGCCGAGGGCCACGCCGTCGGCCACGAGCTGCACGCCGCCGATCCACAGGTCCACGCGGTCGGGGTCGAGATCGACGCCCGCGTTGCCGGCGGCGCACAGCATGCGCCCCCAGTCCGGGCTCGCACCGAAGAGCGCCGTCTTCACGAGCGGCGAGCAGGCGACGCGCCGCGCCACCTGGCGCGCGGCCTTCACGTCGGGCGCGCCGGCGACCTCGATCGTCATCACGCGCGAGGCGCCGATCCCGTCGCGCACGACCTGGTGCGCGAGGTCGTCGAGCACGTCGCGCAGCGCGGCGCGGAAGGCGCGGCCGTCCGCCCCGCCGTCGAGCGGCTTGTTGCCGGCGCGGCCCGAGGCGAGCAGGAACAGGCTGTCGTTGGGCGAGGCCTCGCCGTCCACCGAGACGTCGTTGAAGGTGAGGTCCACCTCCTCCTTCAGCGACGAGCGGAGCCAACGCCCCTCGATCGCCGCGTCGGTGACGACGAAGGCGAGCGTGGTGGCCATGTTCGGCCCGATCATCGACGCGCCCTTGGCGCAGCCGAGCACGCCGACCTTGATCCGCCCGAGCGACACCTCGGCGTAGGCGATCTTCGGCCCGCGGTCGACGGTGAGGATCGTCGCCGCGAACTCCTCGAAGCCCTCGGGGCGGGCCAGCGTGGCGAGCGCGTCGACGTGCGGCAGGATGCGGTTGACGGGCAGCCGCACGCCCATCGGCCCCGTCGAGGCGCAGAGCACGCGCCGCTCGTCGCCCTCGAGCGCCACGGCCACCGCGCGGGTGAGGCGCTGGGCGTCCTCGATCCCCGGCTTGCCGGTGCACGCGTTGGCGTTGCCGGAGTTGACCACGATGGCGCGCGCGATCCCCGAGCGCACCCGATCCTGCGACAGCAGCACCGGCGCGCCCTTGAGCCGGTTGCGGGTGAAGGCCGCGGCGACCGGCACGTCCGCGTCGGCGACGAGCAGGGCGAGGTCCGGGCGGCGGCCCTCCTCGATGCCGGCGGAGATGCCGCCGAAGCGAAAGCCGGCCACGGACGTCTTCATGGCCGGCTACTCTGCCACAACGGCGCGCGAGGGCGCGAACGTCCGGTGCGGCGCTGCGAACGGCTCCTCCCGCGTTGCAACCGGCTTGCTTCGCGTCGCATCACGCCTGTTGCGCGTTGCAATGGGCTTGTTCGCGTTGCGGCGGGCTCGTTGCGGGCTGCAACGGGCTTGTTGCGCCTGCGCGCGGGCTCCCACTCCACCACGGCGCCGCTCTCGAGCGCCCTTGTGCACTTTTTTGCGCGGATTCGAACTTTTTTCATACCGGACCGCTCAACAAACGTGGGCGCGTGCGGGGCTGGTCGCGGCCCGCACCGTGCAAAGCGCTCGGCCGCCATGTCTCGACATCGGGGGAGCCTTCTTTTCGCGTTCCTGGCGGCAAACGGTTGCACGCGCACGGGTCTCGAGCTTGCGAACAGCTTGCCTGACGCCTCACACGGTACGTCGCCGGATTTATCCGTCCAGCCGGCCGACCTGTGGCTGCGCGACGCGTCGGTCCGCGATCTCGGGCCCCTGGCCGGCGGCGATCTTTCGGCGAGCGATACGGCGACACCGGATTTCTCATTGCCCGATTTCGCCCTCTCCGATGCCCGTCTCGGCGACATGGCTCGGCATCACCGGCAGCTCTCCCTGCTCTCGCCGCCCCTCTATTACATCGGTTGGCGCCCCCAAGCGATCGCGGTCGGCGACCTCAACGGAGACGCCAGACCCGATGTCGCGGTCGCGGACGGGGTGGACGTGGCGGTGCTGATCAATCTGGGAGCGGGTGTGTTCGCTCCCGCGGCGTATTACCCGACGCCGGGCGGCTCACAATCCGTCGCCATCGGCGACTTCAACGGCGACGGCTGGGCGGATCTCGCGGTGACGACCAACAGCCTCGTCGTCGCGGTCCTCCTCAATACGGGCAAGGGCGGGTTCGCGCCGGCGGTCGCCTATCAGGGGATCTCGGGCCCGGTCGCGGTCGGCGACTTCGACGGCGACGGCAAGCTGGATCTCGCGGGCGCCAACGGGATGGGAGTCAGCGTCCTGCTCAACCGGGGACAGGGCACGTTCGGCCCTCCGACCTGGTATTCGTTCCAGCCAGCTCGCGCGATGTCGGTCGTCGTTGGGGACATGAATGGCGACGGAAAAGTCGACCTCGCGGCCACGACGGATTGGGATGTCCGCGTCCTGCTCAACCGCGGCAACGGCGTGTTCGCCAATCCGGTCGCCTATCAGGCCGGCCTGGCCACGTCATCGCTGGCGCTCGGAGACGTGGACGGTGACGGAAGGCCGGATCTCGTGGCCGGCAACGGCTTCAGCCTGAGCGTGTTGCCCAACCAGGGCAACGGCGTGTTCGGCGCGTCGCGCGTCATCCCCACCTCCATGGCCGTGAAAGCAATCGCCCTTGGCGACTTCGACGGAGACGGCAGCCTCGACATTGCGGTGACCGACTCGGTAAACCATGCCGCCGAGGTGCTGCTGAACTCCGGAAAGGGCGCTTTCACATCCTCTGGCCGCTACGTCGCGGGATGGGGGCCGAGTGCGATGGCGATCGCCGACTTCGACGGCAACGGCACGACCGACATTGCAATCAGCGATTCACTCGACGGCGGTTTTGTGTGCCTGTTGTTCAACCTCGGCAAGGGCGCGTTCTATTCGACTCCCATATATGGCAGTGCGCCCTATGGACTCGCTCTCGGGAACCTCTCCGGCCATGGTCGGGCGGACCTGGCCGCGGTCAACGGCAGTGGCACCGTGTCGGTTCTTCCCAACCCGGGAAACGGCACATTCCCCACCCCCAGCGAATATCCGGCCGGAAAGGCGGCGGGGCCGATCGTGGTGGGGGATCTCGACGGAGACGGCCTCGCCGACGTCGCGGTCACCGACCAGAATCCCGGGACAATCAATGTACTCCTCAACAAGGGGAATGGCGTCCTCGCCGCCCCCGTCGGCTATCCTTCCGGGACGGGTATTGGCGCCCTGGCGATCGGTGATCTCGACGGGAACGGCTCGCTCGACCTCGCGGTCGTCCGGGACCACGTCAGCGTCCTGCTGAACCGGGGGAATGGCACCTTCGCTCCGCCGGCCCAATGGCCGGCTGGGCCGAACCCGGTCGGCATCGCCATCGGCGACATCGACCGCGACGGAACTCCGGATATCGCGGTCGCCAACGAAAACAGCGATGACGTGACGGTGCTCCTCGGCCAGGGAAAGGGCACCTTCAAGGCGGCTGGCAACTTCCCCTGTGGCAAGGGGCCCGGAGCGATCGCGCTCGGCGACGTGAACGCCGACGGCCTGCTCGACATCGTGGTCGTGAACACCTTCGACTTTCAGCACCCCGGTTTCTCGGTGCTGATCAACCGCGGCGGCGGCGCCTTCGCGGCCCCGGCCGTCGTCCCGAGCGGAAAGGCGCAGCCGTTCGCCCTCGTCGTCGGCGACCTCGACGGCGACGGCGCGCCGGAGGTCGCGCTGGCGAACAATCAGAACCAGCTCGCGGTGTTCGTCAACGACGGAAATGGCGCGTTTGCCTCTGGCGGCGTGTGGGCCGCTTCGGTCCTCGGTGGCGCGATGACGCTCGGCGACGTCAACGGCGACGGAGAGAATGACATCCTCGTGGGCGGCCAGACCGGCATCGCGGTGTTCCTGAACACCTCCCACTAATCGACCATTTCGAAGATGGCGGGCGGTGAGGGGCGTGGCCCGCGTCGAGCGCGGATGCCGCCGCGCACCCGCGCGCCGGTGGTTTTCTTGACTTGCCTCCTCCTCGATGGCCTCATCGGCAGGCGCTCGACAAACAATCGAGGAGGAGGAAATGCCCACGACCCGCGCACCCAAGACCAGCCCGACTGTCGCCACTGCGGAGGCGCCCGTCGTCGTCGCCGCGGAGGCGCCGCGCAAGCACTTCTGTTTCGACATCCTCGACGCCGAAAAGATCCTCCGCGCCGCACGGAGCAACGCCCCGGCGGTGGCGAAGAAGGGCGCCACCGCGCCGGTGCTCGATCGCTTCGCGGCCCAGATCGAGCTCGCAAAGCAGCTCGATGGCGCCGGCCATGTCTCGCTCGACGCCGCGCGCTCGGGCCTCAAGGACCTGGTGGGCGACTACCGCGACGCCGCGGGGCTGGCCTGCGACAGCCTCGACGGCTTCGACCACAAGCTCGCCAAACGGCTCCTCGTCGACGTCCCCTTCCCGCGCGACGACGCCTCGCTCGCGCGCTACGCCGGGAAGCTCGTCCCGCTCGTGGCGAAGCACTCCGCCCGGCTCGCCGATTACGACCTCGCGCTCGACCAGCAGCAGGCGCTCGCCGAGGCGACCGGCGAATTCGGGAAGGCGCTCAAGGCGCGCCCGGCCATCGACGCGGAGCAGAAGAAGAAGAGCCAGGAGCGCGCGGCCGCGCTGCTGGCGCTGCGGAGGATGACGAGCTTCGTGCGGCGCGCCGGGCGCGTGGCGTTCAAGCGCAACGCGAAGCGCGCCGCCTTCGACCGCGCCGAGCGGCCGACCACCCGCGCGTCCCGCGCGCAGGTGACCGCCGAAAAGACCGCCAGGGCCGCCGCCCGCGCCACCGCGAAGGCGACCGCCGCGCAGGAGAAGGCCGCCGCCCAGACCGCACGTCGCGCGGCGCGCCAGCCCGCCCGGTAGCACTCCTTCGCGATCCCCGATCTGCCGCCGAGGGCGCTCACGCTCACGCTCACGCTCACGCTCACGCTCACGGGGCTGGCGGCCGAGGGGAAGGGGAATGGGCAGCTGACTTGCTCCAAGCGGCCATTGGTATCATTCCCTTCGATGGCCAACTCGATCTCGCAGCACGCCGCCACGCTCCTCGACATCATCATCGACGGCTTCGAGAAGAACGAGATCCTCGACGGGTTCCACTCGCGCGAGCTGCCGATGCCGGACGAGCCTTCCGCGGTCCGCAAGTTCGCCGAGCTGGAGGAGGAGGCGCGCCGCTGGAAGGGGCCGCCGCCACGCGTCCTCGACGGACCCGCACGTCGACTGGCCGCCTGGCCCGACCTCGAGCTCCGTCAGGCCGGCCGCGGTGTCATGGTGCGGGCGCGCGCCCCCCGGTTCAGCGCCTGGTGGCACGACGCCGACACCTGGCGCGCCGATCCGATGGCCGCGATCTTCGAGTGGCTGGACGACGAGCGTCGCTGAGTCTCCACCTCGCCGCCATGCGCGCCCGCTCCCGCTCCCAGCCGCCCCATCAAAGCCCCGCAGGGGCGACTCTGTTCAGGCCACGGCCGTGGCCCCGTGGCACTTCTTGTACTTCTTGCCGCTGCCGCACGGGCAGGGCTCGTTTCGCCCCACCTTCGGCTTGTCGCGCACCACCGTCTTCTGCTTCTCGGGAGCCGCCGCCGGCATGGCGGCCTCGGCGCCCGCCTCGCCATACCCGTTTGCG
>JAJXSP010000475.1 GCA_021784515.1 Myxococcales bacterium
TACGAGGCGACCTGGATCCCGCCCGGCATCGCGGTGCGCGCGGCCACCATCGGCACCGCGCTGCTCGCGGTGGTCACCGCGGCCCTCGTCGCGGCGGGGCTGCTGCCGGCGGCCGTGCTCGCCGTCGCCGCCGCGCTCGCCGTCGGCGCCGGCGCCGCGGCGCTCGTCAAGCAGCGCCGCCAGCTCGGCACGATCCTCTCGGTCTCGCGCGCGCAGATCGACGAGATGCTCGGGGTGATCGCCGACAACCTCCGCCACCGACGGGAGCGCGCGCTGCTCGACGAGATCGATCGGCTCACCCGGCGCGAGCTGGCCGTCGACACGCTGGTCGACACCGTGCTCAAGGAGATCACCACCACGCTCCGCTACGACCGCGCGCTGCTGCTCCAGGTGGACCGGGAGCGCGGCATCCTCGGCCACACCCGCGGGATCGGCTACCGTCCCGAGCTGAAGGCCGCGATCGGCGCGCTGGCGGTGCGGCTCGACGCGCCGTCGAACGACCCGCGCCTGTTCGCCAACGTCCTTCGCTCGGGGCAGGGGCTGCTCGTCGAGGACGTGGCGGCGTTCCGCGCGCAGCTCTCGCCGGAGAACCGCCAGATGGTCGATGCGCTCGGCACGCGCGGCTTCATCGCGGTGCCGGTGCGCGCCAGCGACGAGCCGCTCGGGCTGCTGGTGGTCGACCAGGTGGGAGACGACCGCCGGCTCACGCGCCACGACATGGAGATGCTCGAGCGGCTCGGGCACCTCGTCGGGATGGAGCTGGCCAACGCGCGCCTCGTGGACGACCTGCGCCGCCAGCACAGCAACCTGCAGACCGCGCTCCTGATGAACCAGAAGTTCGCGCAGTACCTGCCGCGCACCGTCGTGGACAGCATCCGCCACGACCCCGAGGCGGCGCTCCACCTCGGCGGCAAGCGCGTCCAGGCGGCCATCCTCTTCTCCGACATCTCGGGCTTCACGAAGTGGTCGGAGCATCGCGAGCCCGAGGCGGTGATCTCGTTCCTCAACGCCTACTTCGCGGCGATGGACCGCGCCGTCGCGGAGAGCCGCGGCATCGTCGACAAGCGCATCGGCGACGGGCTGATGGTGGTGTTCATCCACGACGAGAGCGCGCACGCCGACAACCCGGCGCGCCGCGCGATCACCTGCGGCCTGGAGATGCAGCGCATCCTGAAGCGCCCGATGGAGGTGCCCCCGGGCGCCGACTTCCCCGGGCTGCGGGTCCGGATCGGCGTCTCCTACGGCGAGCTGGTCGCCGGCAACCTCGGCTCGAATTACCGCCTCGAGTACACCGTCATCGGCGACGTGGTGAACGTCGCCAGCCGCCTCGAATCGAAGTCACCGCCCGGGTCGATCTTCGCGACCGAGGAGGCGGTCAACGCGGCCGGTCCCGGCTTCCGCGTCGAGCGCCGCGGCCCGCTGGAGGTGAAGGGCCGGAACCAGCCGGTGAGCACGTACGAGGTGATGGGGATGGAGTGAGGGGAGGGGGCCCGTCGGCCGCCACGTCAACGCCAACGTTGACGTGGTCGTTGGGGTTGACGTGGTCGTGGACGTGGTCGGCGACGGCGACGGCGACGTGGCCGACCAACGTGATCGTCGGCGAAAGGACGGCCTCGAAAGCCTGTAGATGCTCGCGTCACTGACTCATCTTCGTCAGCATCGCCACAACCCTCGCCAGCAGCTCGCAGCCCCGCGCGTGCTGCGGCTCATCCATGGCGTTCAACAACCGGCACACGTCCAGCGCAGCCGCGCACTCCATCGCAGAGCCGCGGGCGATTGAGAAATGCCGCGCGGCGGCGGCTTTTCCCGACCGCCCGGCCCCTTCTTCAGTGGGATCGAGGATGCCGCCCGCACCAGCTGTCAACGCCATGAACTGGATCGAGAGCTGGTAAACGTCGAGGCGCTGAAAGCTCAGCATGACGGGAGCCCCCTTGATGTCGGGGGAGAATCATCGGCTGGCGGGGGTTGGGAGTTGCGGCTTTTTTTTTCTTGGGGGAGGCGAAGGCGATTTGTTGGCGATTCGTCTACGGCCACGTCGCCGTCGCCGTCGCCGACCACGTCAAGGTCAAGGTCCACGTCAAGGTCCACGTCAAGGTCCACGTCAAGGTCCACGTCAACGTCGACGAGGACTGGCAGCACGTTGCAGACGCGCGGGCGGCGAGCGGCCGAATGCCACCCAGATGCGATGGGGGATCAGGAGCGGTTCCGGGAAATCGCGGGCGAGGAGCGCCGCCAGATCGGCGTCGAAGCGCCCGACGTCGTCGTCGGTGAGAGCGCCCGAGCCGACGCCGTTGCAGGTGCGGACGCGGCCGCGCCACTCCTCGTGCGTGAAGGGCTGCAGGTGATCGTAGGCGAACCCCTCGACGTCCTCGAACCCTCCCTCGAGCAGCTCGTCGATGAGGCGAGGGTAGTTGCCGTCGAAGCCGCCCAGCGTCCAGCCGGGGTTGTAGCGAAGGACGAGCGCCTCGGTGGCGGCCGCGACGGGGCTGTGCCGCGCCAAATAATTGAAGTGCGCCACGACGAAATGGCCGCCCGGCCGCAGGACGCGCCGCGCCTCGGCGAGGGCCTTTTCGTGATCCAGCCACAGCCAGCATTGGCTGGCGATCGCGACGTCGAATACCGCGCTCGCCTGCCCGGTCGCCTCGGCGGCAGCGACGACGAAGCGCGCGCGATCGTCGAGGTCCTGCTCCCGCGCGAGCCGGCAGGCCTCGGCGATCTGTCCCGGCGCCACGTCGATGCCCGTGACACGCGCGCCGCGCCGGGCGAGCTCGAGCGCCACCACGCCCGGGCCGGTGCCCACGTCGAGCACCTCCTTGCCGGCGAACGGCACGATGCGCGCGAGCCGCTCGTAGAACGACGGCGGGTAGCCGGGGCGCAGCCGCGCGTAGTCGGTGCTGCGACGGCCGAAGTCGATAGGTGTCATGGTGTCCACGATCCGGTGGGAGGCGCAATGCCGCGCCTGCCTCGGGACCCGCTCTGCCAAGCGAGCGGAGGCAATTGGCGATCCCTGGCATTCCGCGCGGAGAGAACGTGTCGCCGGCCCGTGAGTTCCTCACATGCTTGCCGATTCGCACGTTCCGCCGTCCCCCTTGCAGGCCAGATTTGGAGCACAGGTGGGCTTTGGATCCGAGATTCCAGGGCAGTACTCGAGGCACGGTTGCCCTCGGCCAGGAAACGCCTTCTGAATGCAGGCTCCTCCGACGCACGTATAAAAGGTGCACCATACGCCGTTTGCGTCGCAGTGCACCAAGCTGCCACCGCATTCCGATTGGCCCTTGCATGGCTTTCCACAAATACCGGGGAGAGACGTCGAGCAGGAGGGCGAGCACGAAAGGCCAGGCAGGCAGTTCGCGTTGTCGTAACAGGGACCGCCCTCGCTGCTGGCCGTATGGCACCCGGGTGCCAACAGTAACAGCAAGACACTGGCGACCCCGCGCAGGTGGAAACCATGGGCGGGCCTGCAAGCCCGCCTGGCGCTCGTCGCCGCCGCATCGCCGCCCGGAGGCGCCTCGGCGTCGATGGAATCGGCGGCAGTGCCTCTATCCCTGTTTGGTGCGGATACCCTACGAGGGGCATCGACACCACCCGTTCCAGCTGAATGCCTTCTCCATTTCAGCAATCGACAGTTCTCCATCATTGAGATGCACAAAAAGTCGCCCCTGCCGCAGTGCGTGGCGACGCTCCAGGAGGCGCTCGGCCCGATGCGGGGCGGGTGGGGGCGACGACATCGCGGTGTTGTCTCCCTCACCTGCCGCCTGGACGCGGCGACCTCTCCCTTCGGGCTGATCATCCATCACGTTGGCGGCGGTTCGCCTTGGACCCGCGGCCGCAGCCCGGGGACGCAGCTGAGGCAAACCCGTCCCCGTTCAAGCCCTCGTCTGCAGCGGCCTCCCACCGCGCCGCCGACGGCTGATACAGTCCGCGCGCATGGCGACCGAGCCCGTTTCGACGAAGACCCGCCGCACCGCCCTCGAACAGCTCTCCCGCGACCGCCTGGCCGAGCTGACCACCGCGCACGGCCTCGCCGTCGCCGACCGCCGCAGCACCGCCGCCCATGTCGAGGCGCTCCTCCAGGCGAAGTCGTCCGACTTCGCCACGCTGCTGCGCTCCCTCAAGCGCGAGGAGCTGCAGGCGATCTGCGACGCGCTCGGGCTCGACCGAGGCGGGCGCGAGAAGGAGCCGCTCGTCCTGCGCATCCTCGGCGAACCGACGCCGAGCCTGCCGCTCTTCGCGGCGGTGGACTCGGCGCCCGCGCCGGCGAAGGCGACGGCGCCGCTCGGTGGCAGCGCGAGCGCGGAACCCGCCTCGCGCTCGTCGCGCGGCGGGAACGGCGGCGCCACGCCCACCGCGAAGGCGAAGAGCGGCGGCGGCAATCGCATCAAATCCTCGGTCGTCGCGCCCCTGGTGCCCGGCGGCTGAAGCCGCGGGCAACCTGTCCGGAAAGCCTGCCTTCGCAG
>JAJXSP010000476.1 GCA_021784515.1 Myxococcales bacterium
GGTGTGAGGTGATGGGCGGCCGCCTGTTCGTCCGCATCTACCTCCACTTCCTCGCCGTGCTGGTCGTCGTCGCGGCGGTCACCGGCGTGGTGATCGCCAACGGCTGGCGCGGCGCCTTCTTCCGGTGGTGGTCGGAGCGCCTCTCCACGCACTTCGCCTCGCTCGTCGCCCAGCAGCCGAGTGACGTCGCGCGGCGCGCGATGGTGCGCCACCTCGCCGACACCTTCGACGTGGACATCACGCTCCGCGAAGGGAACGGCGACGTGATCGCGTCCACCGCCCACGAGCTGCCCGCGCTCGACGAGGAGGAGCAGCGCGACGTGGCGGCGGGCCCGAAGGTGCTCGGACGGGGGCGCGGCTGGTTCGCGGCCGCTCCCGTCGAGGGGCACGGGCTGCGGGGCACGCTCGAGGTGTCGCCGGTGCGCCGCTTCCGCTCGCCGCACCTGGTGCGCCCGGTGATGCTCGCGGCGCTCGCGCTGCTCATGGTCGGGCTCGCCTCGGGCGTGCTGGCGCGACGGATCTCGCGGCCGGTGGAGCGGCTCACCGAGGCTGCGCGACGCATCGGCGGCGGCGACCTCACCCACCGCGTGCCGCTCGCGCGCGCCCTGCGCAAGCGCGGCGGCCGTCCCGACGAGATCGACGAGCTGACCCGCGCCTTCAACGACATGGCCGAGCGGGTGGAGGGCGTGGTGCGCACGCAGAAGGAGCTGCTGGCGAACGTGTCGCACGAGCTGCGCTCGCCGCTGGCGCGCCTGCGCGTGGCCCTCGAGCTCTTGCCGCGCGACAGCACGAGCGAGGCGCGCCTCGACGACCTCGGCAGCGACATCGACGAGCTGGACCGCCTGATCGAGGACGTGCTGACCATGTCGCGCCTCGACGCGACCGGGCTGCCGGCGCACCCGCAGCGGGTCGACGTGCGCGCGCTGCTCGCCCAGCTCGTCGAGCGCGCGGCGCACGACCCGGCGGTCGCGGGCCGGCAGGTGTGCCTCGGGCCGGGCGATCCGATCGAGGCCTCGGTGGACGGCGCGCTCCTGAAGCGCGCGCTGTGGAACCTGGTGGAGAATGCCGCGCGCTACGGCGCCGCGCCGATCACCCTCGCCGTCGCCGCGACGGATGGCGCGCTCGAGCTGACCGTCACCGACGAGGGCGCCGGCATCGCGCCGGCCGACCGCGAGCGCGTCTTCCAACCGTTCTTCCGCGCCACCCGCGGCGGCGGTAGCGATGGGCGAGGCTACGGGCTGGGGCTGGCGCTGGCGCGGCGGGTGGCCGAGGTGCACGGCGGCTCGATCCGCGCCGAGGCGGCGCGCTGCGAAGAAGGCGAAGAGCGCGGCTGCACGATGCGAATGACGCTGCCGCGCAGCGAGGCGTAAACGGGAACGAAAACGGGATGGGAACGGGAACGGCAGGGAAAACGAAAACGAAAACGGAAACGGGAGCGAAAACGAAAACGGTCGAGAGGGAGCCGCGGTGACGAAGAAGACCCGCAGCCACGTCGCCGATCTGCGCGGCGCGAGCCGCCTGGCCGTCGAGGCGACGCACGGAGTGACCGACCTCGTCGAGGCGATGCACCGCAACGTTGCCGGCGGTCCCGACCTGCTCGGCCGGCCGCTCGAGGGGCCCGCCCGCCTCTTCACCAGGCTGGTCTACGGAAGCATTCGCGGCGTCACGCAGGTGGTCGGCGCCAGCATCGACCTCGCCCTCGCCCAGCTCGCGCCGCTGCTGGGCGAGAGCGTGCCCGGTCCGGAGCGCGAGACGATCCTCGCCGTGCTCAACGGCGTGCTCGGCGACTACTTGAGCGAGACCGGCAATCCGCTCGCGATCGAGATGCGGCTCCGCCATGACGGCCACACCCTCGAGATGGAGCGGCACGCGCTGCGGGCGGCGCTGCCGCGGGCGGGCGGCAAGCTCCTCGTTCTGATCCACGGCTCCTGCATGACCGACTTGAGGTGGACCCGCCTCGGGCACGACCACGGCGCGGCGCTGGCGCGCGACCTCGGCTACACGCCGGTGTACCTCCACTACAACAGTGGACTGCACATCTCGATCAATGGCCGCGCCTTCGGCGAGCAGCTCGAGCGGCTCGCCGCCGAGTGGCCTGCGCCGCTGGATGAGCTGGTGATCCTCGCGCACAGCATGGGCGGCCTGGTGGCGCGCAGCGCTTGCCACTGCGCCGAGGTAGCGGGCCTGGGCTGGCGTCGACGGCTGCGCAGGCTGGTCTGCCTCGGCACGCCGCACCACGGCGCCGGGCTGGAGCGCGGCGGCAACCTGGTCGACCTGCTGCTCGGCGTGAGCCGCTACAGCGCTCCACTCGGGCGCCTCGGGCAGATTCGCAGCGCCGGCGTCACCGACATGCGCTATGGCAACGTCCTCGACGGGGACTGGCAGGGCCGCGACCGATTCGCGCACGGCGGCGATTCGCGCACGCCGCTGCCGCTGCCCGAGGGCGTCGACAGCTACGCGATCGCGGCGACGACGGCCGCGCAGCCGCGGGCCAGGCTCCCCGGCGACGGGATCGTCTCCGTCGACAGCGCGCTGGGGCGGCACCCGCGGCCCGAGCTGACGCTGGCATTTCCCGAGGCGCACCAATGGATCGGATTCAGCATGGGGCACCTCGACCTGCTTCACCGGGCCGAGGTCTACGACACCATTCGGCGGTGGCTCTCGGAGTGAAGATGTGTAGAACAAAGATCAGGGAGGGCGCTAAGGCGCGGGCGCCGGTTCCCTGCGCCCCGAATGCGAATCAGTATGGTTGCTGCGGCGCCGCCGCCGAGGGTCGAGGAGCGGCGGCGTAGCTTCGCTCGAAGGTCACGTAGGCGCCCGCCTCCGCGGCGACGCGCCAGCCCTCGTGCCCGAAGCGGTTGAGGAGGTTCTGGGCCTCCTCGGCGCTGCTCCAGCCGAGGTTGACGACCTTGTATTCGTAGACGGGGCCGCCCTGGTTCGCCGCGCGCGCCGGCACGACGATGTCCTTCACCGCGACGCCCGCAGCGCACCCAACCATGAGTCCCAACGCGAGCATGATTGTCGATTTCATATCGATATCCTTTTTTCGACGTTTCGAACGTGCTTTTCCGGGTCGATTCAGGGCAGCTCCACCCTCGTCACGTAGGCGGTCCAGGAGGCGTTGTCCATGTCGTGCACTCCGGCCGGAAAGACCCCGCCGCGGCCGTCGAGCGCCATCGCCGTGAGATCCATCCGTTCGCCGTCGCCGACGCCGACAATCGACTCGATGGTTCCCATTCCATCGAAACGAGCCACGAAGCTCGCCGTATTGGACGGCTTGTGGAACGAGACGCCGGCGAGCGTGAATGCGCGCTGGTAGTTGCCGCCGACGACGATTTCGCCGCTCGCCAAAGTGCCCACGTCATTGAAGTCGCTGGGCCCTTTGAACAGACGGGCCCAGGCCGCTTCGCCCTGCGGCGTGTAGCGCGCCACCACGACCCCGCTGCCGCCCACCACCGCGCCGCCGAAGTCTTGCGTGCCGTCGAGGGTGCCGACCACCACGGACTCCCCGCCCGGCAGGCAGGCCGCTCGCCGCAGGACGGCCGCCTGAAATGCCCTGCTCCACCGGTACGCGCCGTCGGGCGTGAGCGAGACGAGGAAGGTCGATCCCTGGGAATCGCCGATCGGGCCGCCGCCGAAATCGGTCGGTCCGTCGATCGTCCCCGAAATGACGAGGTTGCCCGCTCCGTCGGTGCACAGGCTCGTCACCGCGCCCTCCTGGGACTTGATGTCCATCGACGGGTGGCCGTAGCGTCGACTCCAGACGTGCTCGCCTTGCGGCGTGAACCGGGCGACGAACAGATCATTGCCTCCCTGGGAGTGGAGGGTTCCACCGCCGAGGTCCACGGCGTCGACGAAGGTGCCGGCGAAATAGATGTTTTCATCGGCGTCCGTGGTCACGGCCCGGCCGGAGTGGGAGTCGGCGAGAAAGAGATAGTCCTTGCCATTCGAGAAATAGGCGGCGGCGGTGGAGGGGAATCGGCGATCCCAGAGGAGCGCGCCGGAGGAGTCGAGCTTGCGGAGGACGATCTCGACCGGCTGCCAGCCGGGGGCGGGCGGCTGCGAGGGCTGTCCGTCGTCGCTGTAGCCCGCGAGGAGCACCTCGCCCGCCGCGTCGCCGTCGACGGCGCGAAAGCCGTTCCATTGCCGGGGGTCGAATGCCTGGCTGAAGAGGTGGGCGCCGGCGGAGTCGTATTTCGCCACGAATGCGTCGAAGTCCTGCGGACTGGCCGTCTGCGGCAGCGGGCCGCCGCCGAGATCGATCGGGGCGCCCGCGGCGTAATAGCTGCCGGCGACGAGCACGTTCCCCGACGGATCGACTGCCGGAGCGATGTATTCGAAGGAGGGATACAAGAACGCATTGATCCGCGGGAACAGGCGCGGCCATCGCTCCGGCTCCCGGAGCGCGGCGTCGGGCGGAAGCGCAGCGTCGGATGGAGGCGC
>JAJXSP010000477.1 GCA_021784515.1 Myxococcales bacterium
GCGCGGGCGCTCAAGGCCGCCGCGCGACCTCCTCTGCCTTCTTGCGCGCGTTGCCCTCGAACGTCGGCTGGTCCTCTTCGACCTCTCCGGGCACTCCAGCCTCGTCGAGGCCGACCACCTCGATCCCCTCGCCGGCGAGCGCGCGCAGCTCGGCAAGCTTGCCGAGGTTGCGCGTGGCGAAGACCAGCTTCACGCCTTCGCCGCCGCGATCGCCGCTTGTTGCAACGCAGCAAGCTCGCGGATGCCGCCGGTCGCCAGGTCCACGAGCGCGTCGAGCTGCGCGCGGTCGAACGTCCCCTTCTCGCCGGTGCCCTGCACCTCGACGAGCCGCCCGGAGCCGGTCATCACCACGTTCATGTCGACCTCGGCCTCGACGTCCTCGGCGTAGGGCAGGTCGAGGCGCGCCTCGCCGCCGATGATCCCGACGGAGACGGCGGCGATGGAGTCGCGGATCGGGTTGGCGAGTTTTTGCGCTGCAGCAAGGCGCCGGCAGGCGATGGCCAGCGCGACGAAGCCGCCGGTGATCGCCGCGGTCCGCGTGCCGCCGTCGGCCTGGAGCACGTCGCAGTCGACGGTGATGCAGCGGGCGCCGAGAGCCGAAAGGTCGATCGATGCCCGCAGCGCGCGACCGATCAGCCGCTCGATCTCCTTGCCGCGGCCGTTCGGCCCGCGCCCGGAGCGCGTTCCCGTCGAGCGCGGGAGCATGGCGTACTCCGCGGTCACCCAGCCGCCCGACACGCCCTGCGCGCGCATCCACGGCGGCACCTTCTCCTCGACGGACGCGGTGCAGATCACCCACGTGTCGCCGGCGCGCACGAGCGCCGAGCCCTCCGGCGACTTCAGCCAATCGGGCGTGATGGTGATGGGGCGGAGCTGATCCAGCCGGCGGCCGTCGGGCCGGCCTCGCCCTGCACCCTTGTTCGCTTCGCTCATCTCGCTTCGTTCGGGCTTCGGTCGCATGCGGCCGAACCATGGCAGCGACGGCGTGGAGCGGTCAAGCGGCGATCGTGTTCAGCGGCGAGGGCCGGCGGCGGCGCGCAGCACCGGGCGCGATCGGGGCGCGGGCAGCACCTGCGGCGGGGCGGCCGGCGCGGCGAGGAAGTCGCCGATGCCGTCGGCGAGCGCGTCGGCCACGCGCCGCAGCGTCTCGGCCTGCAGCAGCTCCGCGCCCTCGACGGGATGATCGATGAAGCCGATCTCCACCAGCACCGCCGGGCAGCGCACGCCGTCGAGGACGTCCCACGCGTGCTGGCGCACGCCGCGATCGCCGTCGCGCACCTTCACCAGGCGCCCCTGGAGGGCGCGCGCGAGCCGCTCCGAGTCGGCGGCCACCTGCCGCACCTGCGCTCGCGCCCGGATCGCCGCCACCGGGTCCTTCTCCGCGGCGGCCGCCCGGTCGGCGGCGACGTCCACCACCTCGTGCGCGGCGACGTAGGTCTCCACGCCGCGCGCGTCGTGACCGGGCGATGTGTTGCCGTGGATCGAGAGGAAGAGGCGCGCTCCGGCGGCGTTGGCGCGCCGCACGCGCTCCGAGAGCGTGACGTAGCCGTTGCGCTCGCGCGTCAGCGCGACCTCCATCCCGCGCAGCTTGAGCCGTCGCCGCAGCATCCGCGACACCGTCAGCGTGATCCGCTCCTCGTCCACGCCGCCGAGCCCCATCGATCCGACGTTCGAGCCGCCGTGACCCGGATCGATCACCACCAGCGGGGCGCCGCTCGAGCGCGCGGCCTCGCGCGCCGCAGAGGCGTCGCCCTCGGCCGGGCGCGCGGAGGGCGCAATCAGGGCCACGACAGCGACGGCGGCGACGAGGGTGCGATGCATGGCGCGCCGGAATCGTACCGGATGTCGGCGCTTGCACGGAAGCCCGTTGGGCGCTATCCGTTACCCGGTGCAAGGGTCGCGGTCTTCCAAGCCGTCGCTGGTCGCGGTCCTGTGCACGCTCCTCGCGCTCGACTTCGGGCTGCGGCGTGCGCTGTGGCCGGTGCTGCGCAGCGATCGCCTGATGGCCTCCGGCGCGCTCCGCGACGTGACCGACTTCACGGCGCGCTTCGCCTTCAACGCCGCGACGGTGATGGGCATCACCCTCGCCGTGCTCGGCCTCGCCCGGCTGCTCGTGCGCCGCTCGATCGTCCCGCGCGGAGCGAAGGCGGCGGTGGGCGCGCTCGCGACGGCGTTCCTGCCGCTGCTCATGCTGGCGGCGTGGCGGCCGCTGCCGCTCGTGCTCGCGATCTATCTCCAGGCGAGCTTCAGCTGCCTGCTGTGCCTCGTCATGCTCGGCGGAGTGCTCGCCGGCGGTGCGCCCCGGGCGCGGCTCGCGCTGCTCCTGATGGCGCTGCCCGCGGTGCTGATCCTGCCGTGGGTGATGGCCACCCTCAACGCCGCGCGCAGCGACGGGGCGCTCGTCTCGGCGGGACCGCGGCTCGCCGAGTGGGCCGGCGAGCTGGCGGCGGTGGTCGCGGCGGCGGCCGCGCTGCCGCTGCTGCTGCCGCGTCGCCCGTCGCTGGCGGTGCCGGCGCTCGCGACGGGGGCGGTGCTCGCCACCGCCGGCTTCGTGTGCTTCCACGAGGCCGACCTCGCGCTGCGCGTCGCCTCGGACGGCTTCGGCCTCGACCTGCCGCCCTCGACGCCCGGCCGCCTCCTCTTTCTCGCCGCGCTCGGCGCGTGGGCCTTCGCCTCCGTCGCGCTGCTCGTCCGCCCGGGGCCCGAGCGGCTGCGCGGCTACGGCGTGGTGCTGATCGGGCTCGCAGGCTTCCGCCTCGACGCCCCGGTGCACTACGCGGCGGCGATGGTCGGCATGCTGTGCCTCGTCGAGTCGATCGCGCGCGAGCTTCCGTCGGCGATGGGCGACGACGCCTGGCGCGCGCTGGTGCAGCGGGTGGCGGCGCGGCTCGGCGCCGTCGAGGTGGCGATGGCGGGGACGCCCGGCTTCGAGACCGGGCGCGTGGTCGTCACCCGCGACGGTGAGACGCTCGAGGTTTCGCTGGGCCGCGAGGCGGGCACCCTGCGGAGCGCCGAAGTGGTCGTGGGGCACGCGCCATCGCAGGAGGCGCCGCCGCTCTCGCTGCAGCTCCGCGCCGCCCCGCGCCTGGGCCGCGCACGCGGCGACGAGGTGGCCACCGGCGACGTGGCCTTCGACCAGCGCTTCCGCACCCTCGACGCGCGCAGCCTCTCCGGTCGCGACCGCCTGCTCGACGACGATCTCCGCCCCCGCCTCGCCGAGCACGTCGATGGCTGGCTCGGCGTCTGGCCCGGCGCCGGCGCCCGCTACCGCACGCACAACCCGGGCACGCTCGAGGAGCGGCTCCCAGCGGTCGCCGATCTCCTCATCGAGCTGAAGAAGCGCGATTAGCGGGTATCCCCGGGACGGGGAACAAAGGGGCGGAGCGGCTTTGGGGGGAATGGCGGGCGGTGCGAATCAGATGTTGAAGTAGCTGCCGCAGACCCAGATGTACTTCACGTTCAGGGTCCAGCGCAGGAGCATCTTGATCGGCAGCGACATCATGGTCGCGAAGAGCGCCATGGTGATGACGAAGCGCACCGTCCCCATCTGCTGGAAGAAATCGATCGCCCATCTGGGGCCCTTCCCCTTCTTGAACAGGGGAATCAGCGGCACGAACCAGCCGAACAGGATCGCCGTGGCGATGGCGCCGATGACGAACTGCGCCCCGTCGGTGCGCGCGCCGAGCAGGTAGGGCAGGTTGACGTTGGTGAGCGCCACCGTCTTGTGCGGATCCCAGAATTGCCCCGGCCAGAAGAAATACCAGCCCGGACCGCGCATGAAGGTGCCGAGGAAGATGAGCAGGATCCACAGCACCAGGAAGCCGAAAAGGAAGGTGGTGATGGCGAACTTGCGCTCGCGGAAGGTGTAATAGCCATTTCCGCGGGGGTTCGTGTCGATGTAGGGAATGACGATCAATCCCACGATGATCAGCGACGGCAGCACCACGCCCGCCATCCAGGGATCGAAATAGACCAGCATCTCCTGCAGCCCGAGGAAGTACCAGGGCGCCTTGGAGGGATTGGGGGTCTTGTTGGGATCGGCCGGCTGCTCGAGCGGCGCGTCGATGGTGATCGACCACACCGTCATCACGATCATCACGATCAGCCCGGCCAGGAATTCGATGCGCACCAGATAGGGCCAGGTGTGGATGCGGTTGGCGAGCGCAGGCTCCTTCGCCTCCTTTGCCTTCTTCCCGTCGCGCTGGGCGGCGGCGGCAATTGCGGCGCCCGCTGCCTCCTTGGTGGCTTCTGCCATGGTCTCTCCGATCGCTCCGCGAACTCGAAGGCTAAAGTGGGCCCGAGATGCCGCCGTCCTTCCGGATTCGCCAGAAGTGCACGATCATCAGCACCGAGGCGATGACGGGGATGAAGATGCAGTGGAGCACATAGAAGCGCAGCAGCGTGGCGCTGCCCACGAGTCGCCCGGCTACCAGCAGCGAGC
>JAJXSP010000478.1 GCA_021784515.1 Myxococcales bacterium
GGTTGGTGTAGATGCAGATGTCGGCGGCGATCTTGAGGGCCGCCTCGCAGATCGCGCGCGCCGGAAGCTCGGTGTGGCCGAGCAGCGCGCGCGCCGCGGCGAGCGCGTAGGGGCCGCCCGACCCGATCGCCGCCACGCCCTCGTCGGGCTCGATCACCTCACCGGTGCCCGAGAGCAGGAAGGTGCGCTCGCGGTCGGCGACGACGATCAGCGCCTCGAGCCGTCGCAGCGCGCGATCGATGCGCCAGTCCTTGGTCAGCTCGACGGCGGCGCGCGGCAGGTTGCCGTTGTACTCCTTCAGCTTGCCCTCGAGGCGCTCGAACAGCGCCACGCCGTCGGCCGCGGAGCCGGCGAAGCCCGCCACCACCGTGCCGTCGTGCATGCGCCGCACCTTGCGCGCCGAGGCCTTCATCACCGTCTGGCCGAGCGTCACCTGCCCGTCGGCGCCGACCACGATCTCGCCGCCGCGGCGCACCGCCAGCACGGTCGTCGAGTGGAACCGATCCTCGCTCATTCCTTCTTCTCCGCGTGCGGGTGCTTCGCGTACTGGTCCATGAGGTACTGCAGGTCGACGTGCGCGTAGCGCGCGGTCGTCTTCAGCGACGCGTGACCGAGCAGCTCCTGGATGGCGCGCAGGTCGGCGCCCGAGCCGAGGAGGTGGGTGGCGTAGCTGTGGCGGAGCGCGTGGGGGTGCGTCCGCGGCACGCCCGCCGTCGCGGCGTGCGCGTCGACCAGGCGCCGCACCGCGCGCACGTCGAGCCGCCGCCCGAGGCGCGACACGAAGAGCGCCCGGCCGTCGAGGGCGCCGGTGCGTGGGTGGGCGAGCCCGGCGCGCAGGGGAAGGTAATCGTCGAGCGCCTCGCGGACCCCGCCGCCGAACGGCACCTCGCGCGTCTTGTCGCCCTTGCCGTGGAGCACGCGAAGCGTCGCCTCGTCCACGTCGGCGAGGTCGAGCGCCACCGCCTCGCTGACGCGCAGGCCGGTGCCGTACATCAGCTCGAGGAGCGCACGGTCGCGCGCCGCCTCGGCCGCCGACCGCACGCGCCCCGACGGCACGAGCCCCGGCGACGGCTCCTCGACGAGCGCCGCGGCCTGCTCGACGGTGAGGAAGCCCGGCAAGAGCTGCCTGCCCTTCGGGGGGCGGATGAGCACGGCCAGGTTCTCCTCGATGAGCCGCCGACGGCGCAGGAAGCGCAGAAAGGAGCGGATCGCCGAGAGCTTCCTGCCGACGGTGACCGCCTCGTTCCTGCCGAACAGCGACGCAAGGTAGGAGCGCAGGATCGGGATGTCAAGGTCAGCGGGCAGCGGATCGCGCGCCCGCTTGTCGCGCGCGTGCTTCACCAGCTCGCCGCAGTCGTTGAGGTAGGCGCGCACCGTGTTCGGCGAGGCGCGCCGCTCGCCCGCCAGGTGTTCGGCGAACGCGTCGAGCAGCTCGTCCATCGTCGGGGGCACGGGCGCGAGCATCGCCCGCCCCGTCGGCGGGAGCAACTTTGCGAGCCCTAACTGGCCAGGCCCACGCGGCGCCGCGCGTCGAGGCAGTGGCGGCCGCCGGCCTCGAAGTCGCGACACACGCGCGCGCGGTCGAGGTAGATCACGCAGCGGAACGGGCCGCCGTCGGGCCCCTCGAGCGCGGCGCAGCGGGTGCCCGAGCGCTGCATCTCGAGGCGGCCGTCGCGGCAGGTGATCAGGTTCGGGTGCTGCTTGCGGACGGGGTCGCGCCACCCAACGGGGACGATCGAGTAGGCCTCGCGACAGCAGGCGCCGCAGGCGAGGCAGTCGAGCGGCGCCGCCTCGCCGTCGGGGCAGGCCGGCTCGTCCATCGCGACCTTGACCCGCCGCTCGCCGCGACGGCAGAAGCCGCCCTCGGTGCGCCACGCGCACGCGCCGCAGGTGGCGATCACAGCCACGTCCCGAGCGCCGCCCGCGCCCGCTCGGCGTGCAGCGCCCGACGGTCGCGCTTTTTCGCGCGCCCCTCGAGCGGCGGCAGCAGGCCGAAGTTGACGTTCGTCGGCGAAAACGGCTCGTCCGGCTGCCGCCGGCGCGTGAGGTGGTAGTAGAGGCCGCCGATCGCGGTGGCGGCGGGCGGCGGCAGGGCCGCGCGCCCATCGAGCCGGTCGGCGACGAAGCGCCCGGCGAGCAGCCCGATCGCGGTGGACTCGATGTAGCCCTCGACGCCGGTGATCTGCCCCGCGAAGCGCACCTCGGGCCGCGCGCGCAGGCGCAGCTCGCCGTCGAGCAGCTCGGGCGATCGGATGTACGAGTTGCGGTGGATCGAACCGAACCGGAGGAGCTCGGCGTTCCGGAGTGCCGGGATGATGCGGAAGATCCGCAGCTGCTCGGGGTGGGCCAGCCTCGTCTGGAAGCCGACCATGTTGTAGCTGGTGAGGTAGCGGTTCTCGGCGCGCAGCTGCACGACCGCGTAGGGCCGCGAGCCGTCTCGTGGATCGTCGAGCCCGACGGGACGCAGCGGCCCGAAGGCGAGCACGTCGTCGCCGCGCTCCGCCATCACCTCGATCGGCAGGCAGCCCTCGAACCAGCGCGGCTCCTCGAAGGCGTGCGGCAGCACCTTGCGTCCGCGGCGCACCTCGTCGACGAAGCGGCGGTACTCCTCCTCGGTGAGCGGGCAGTTGACGTAGTCGCCGTCGGCCGCCGCCTCGCCGTCGGGTGCGCCGTCGGCGCGGTGGCGGTGGCCGTAGCGCGAGCCGCGGAAGGCGTGCGCCCAGTCGATGGTGGACGCGTCCACGATCGGCGCGATGGCGTCGTAGAAGTAGAGCCGGTCGCCGGCCAGCTCCCGGATCCGCGCGGCGAGCCCGGCCCCGACGAGCGGACCGCCGGCAACGATGACCTCGCCGTCGGGGAAGTCGTCGAGCGCGCGCCGCTCCAGGCGGACGTTCGGCTCGAGCGCGATCCGCGTCGTCACCAGCCGCGCGAAGGCGTGGCGATCGACCGCCAGCGCGTCGCCGGCGGGGACGCGCGTCGCCTCGGCGCACTCGACGATCAGCGATCCGAGCCGCCGCAGCTCGGCCTTCAGCATCCCCGCCGGCGTCGCGGGATCGTCGCTGCGCAGCGAGTTCGAGCACACCAGCTCCGCGAGCAGCGGCGTCGAGTGCGCCGGCGACATGCGCGCCGGCTTCATCTCGACGAGCGCCACCCGGTGCCCGCGGCGCGCGAGCTGCCACGCCGCCTCGCACCCGGCGAGCCCGCCACCGACGACGGTGACCTCGGCGGTGAATTCGACTGGGCTACGCGCGGATCACCTCCACCTCGTAGCGACGAAAAGCGATGTCCGCGCTGACAATCGGCAGCCGCTCGATCTGCGCCTGGGCGATCAACAGGCGATCGAAGGGATCGGCGTGGTGCGGCGGCAGCTCCGCGACGCGCAGCGCGTGGCGGTGCTGAACTGGAAGGGGCACGGTCTGCACGCGTTCCAGCAGCTCCTCGAACATCTCCCGAAGCGGCTGCGGCAGCTTCAGCTTCCCGATCGCGTGCTTGATGGTGGCCTCCCACGTGGTCACCGCCGACAGCACGAGGCCGTTGTCGCCGTCCTCGATCAGGCGTCGGGCGCGCGGCGCGAGCCTCTCGGGCTCCATCGCCATCCAGATCCAGACGTGCGTGTCGAGGAGGAGCGTCAACGCTTTCGGATCAGGAAGTCGGCGGGCAGCGGATCGTTGAAGTCGTCGGCGATCCAGATCTTGCCGCGCGCCCACCCGAGCTCGCGCTTGCCACGCCTGCCCTCCGTCGGCACCAGCCGCGCGACCGGCTTCCCGCGGCGCGCGATGACCACCTCCTCGCCCTCCGCGACGGCGGCCAGGAGCTGCGAGAGGTGCGTCTTCGCCTCGTGGACGTTGACGGTCTTCACATGGTCGAAGTTAGTCCACTGAGATGACCAGGTCAAGAAGAGCCATCACGCGGCGTCCCCCTCGGCGCCCTCCGCCTCGCCGCGCGGCTCCGTGGGCTCGAGCACGTACCCGCAGCCCTCGGTGATGCAACGGACGCGGGCGCCCCGCTTCGACTCCTTCTTGACGAGGAACGCCGCGCCGCACTGCGGGCACGGCTGCGGGATCGGGCGGTCCCACGACACGAAGTCGCAGCCCGTCTTCGAGTAGCTGGAGCAGCCGTAGAAGACCTTGCCGCGGCGCGAGCGCTTCTCGGTGAGGAAGCCGCCGCACTTCTTCGGGCAGTCCACGCCGAGCGAGATCGGCTTGGTGGTCTTGCACTCCGGGTAGCCCGAGCAGGCGAGGAACTCGCCGAAGCGCCCGCGCTTGACCACCATCGGCAAGCCGCAGCTCTCGCACTTCTCGTCGGTGGTGGTCTCGGGCGCCGGCTCCACGCGCCCGTCCTCGGTGCGCACGAACTCCTTCGTGTTCTTGCACTCCGGGTAGTTCTTGCAGGCGAGGAACTCGCCGTTTCTGCCCCACTTCACAGATCGGAA
>JAJXSP010000479.1 GCA_021784515.1 Myxococcales bacterium
GACTGGCGGCTTGTTGATGGGCCTGCTCGGCCTCGTGGGCGTATTGAACGGCCTGCTGGTGGGCCTGCTCGGCCTCGTGGGCGTGATTCTGCGCCTGCTGGTGGGCCTGCTCGGCCTCGTGGGCGTGATTCTGCGCCTGCTGCGCCGCCTGCTCGGCCTCCTGAACATGCTGCGCCGCCTGTTGCTCCGCCTGCTCGGCCGCCTGGAGGTGCTGCAATGCCTGTTGATGGCCCTGCTCGGCCTCCTGCGCATGCTGCATTGCCATCCGATGCGCCTGATCGGCCTCATGTGCCGACTGCAGCGCGCGCTGATGGCCCTGCTCGGACTGCTGTGCCCGCTGCAGCGCGAGCTGCATCGCCTGGAGCGCGTTGTTCTTGAACGCCTCGCTGTCGGCGCGCGCTCCCTGGATGAGCCCGAGCGCCGCGCGCAGCGCCTCCACCTCGGCGGCCACCTGCGCGCGCGCCGTGCGGAGCGCCTGCGCCGCCTCGAGGGCCCGGGCGTGCATCTCTACGATCACTTCGCCGGCGGGCTCGCCGCCGAGCGCCTCGGAATCGGAATCGCTCATGGTCGTCCTCGCCGCGCGCCTTCCTCGAGGGACGGGCGCGCGATGATACACCGGGACGCGCCGCACCAGTCGAACGAACCACTGTCCGGCGGGCGTGGAAATCGGGTAGAGTCCCGGCCCGTCGCCGGGCGTCCGGCCCCGCGCGTCGACCAAGAGCCACCGACGATGACCCTGCCCAATCGCCCCGTGGGCCCACCGCCCGCCGCTTTCCCGCCGTCGCTCTCGCTGCTCCGCGACCTGCCGCTGCGCGTGACGCTGCCGGCGGACCTCGAGGCCGAGGTCGCCGCCTTCGCGGCGCGCCCGCCGCCCGGCGCCGACGACGGCTCGCCGCTCACCTGGTACGAAGATGCGCTCAAGCTCACGCAGCGCTGCCAGCAGCACCTCGAGGCCGAGACCAGCCGCCTCACCGAGGCCGGCTTCGCCGCGGGCGATCCGTCGGCGGTGCGGCAGCGCCTGATGGGCGATCCGCGCAAGCAGGTCGAGACCCTGCTCGCGGCGGTAAAACAGAAGATCGGCAACGAGAAGACCGAGTGGGCGCGGCGCTACACCAAGCAGGCCATCGACGTGCAGGACGGACTGGCCAAGCAGGTCGACTCGCTCGCCACGCAGACCGATCTCGCCAGCGACGCGATGCACGTCACGCTCGACCGCGAGTGGCAGAAGACCTTCACGCACTGGTTCGACGAGGCGCTCACCCGCTGGGCGCGCCACCTCCAGGTGCTGTTGAAGGAGAAGTCGCGCGAGTTGGTACGGCAGGACCTGGTCGATCTCGGCGGAATGCTCGGGACCGAGGTGCCGCTGCGCGCCACCGACGCGCCGGCGCTGTCGGTGCCGCCGATCGGCGACCTCTCGGCGCTGTCGGAGAAGGTCGAGGTGCCGGCGGCGATGGAGCTGTTCATCGAGGTGCTCAAGGTGGCGCTCGGCACCGTCGGCATGATCGCCGGCCTGATCCTCGTGCCGGTGCTCGGCAACCTCTTCCCGAACGACTCCACGACCCACATGAGGGCGGCGGTGATGGCGCTGTGTTGCGCACCGATCATCGTCTTCGCGGTGCTCCACGCGCGCAAGCAGCGCAACAAGCTGGTCGAGCGCAACGCCCACAAATCGGCCGAGGCGCTGCGCAAGGACGTGAGCGAGCTGGCCAAGGCGCGCATGGACCGATTCAAGATGGAGGCGGATCGCGTGGTGCAGGTCTATCTGCAGAGCTTTCAGCAGTCGCTCGTCGAGCAGGTGGACCCCGTCATCGAGGCGATGTTCCGGAAGCGCGAGACGAAGCTGGCCGGCGAGCTCACCAACCTCAAGCTCCAGACCGACAAGATCCAGGACCAGCTCGGCGCGGTGAAGCAGGCCAAGACCGGCCTTTCCACCCAGCTCGTGGTCGATCTCCGACGGAAGATCCGCGAGCTGGGCGGCACCGCATAGCGCCCCTGCGGCAGTTGACTCCCCACCGACGATTTCCGAAGATGGTCGGCCAATCAATGACCGGGAAAATCCGCCAATGAGCAGCGAAGCGAGCCCCTCGAACGGCCTGCCCTCCCTCGGCGCCGTGCTCGGCGATTTCCGCCTCACCGACCGGATCGGCGAGGGCGGGATGGGCGTGATCTATCAGGCCCAGAACGTCCGCGTCGAGAAGATGGTGCGTGCGGTGAAAGTGGTGCGTGCCGAGCTGGCGGCCCAATCCACGTTCCGCGAGCGCTTCCTTCGCGAGGCGGAGTACATGGAGGTGCTCCGTCACGACAACATCCTGCGCGTCGACAACATCGGCGAGCAGAACGGGATGTTGTTCATGGTGATGGAGCTGCTCACCGGGACCACCCTCGAGCAGCTCAACGGGATGCGGCCGGGCGGGCTGCCGATCCAGCAGGCCGTCGCCTGCATGCTCCAGGCGCTCGCGGGCCTCGCGCACGCCCACCGGAACAACATCATTCACCGCGATCTGAAGCCTTCGAACCTGTTTTTGACCAATGAAGGCAAGATCAAGATCCTCGACTTCGGCATCGCCCGCCACGGCGAGAGCACCTCCAAACTGACCAACACCGGACAGGCCATTCCCGGCTCTCCTGCCTATTATGCGCCCGAGTTCTCCGAGGGCGCGTCGGCCTCGCCCCAGAGCGACATCTACGCGCTCGGCATCTCGCTGTTCGAATTGCTCGCCGGGCGCCTGCCCTTCGAGGGCGGGGGCAGCAGCGAGACGCAGCGCCTCATGTCGCTGCTGGTCCAGCACAGCACCAAGCCGCTCCCGGACATTCGCCAGTTCCGTCGCGAGATCCCGGAGCCGCTCATTTCCGTCCTCACGCGCGCCACGGCAAAGGTCCCGGCGCAACGATATCCCGACGCGCGGACCTTCGCGGTCGACCTCCAGGCGGCATTCAAGGCCTCGGGCTGCGCGCCGCAGAACGACTCCGGCCGCGCCGCGGGGGCGCCGGCGGTGTCGACCCGCTTCGCCATGCCGGGCAGCGCGGACGTCGCGGCCGCGGTCGTCGCGGCCCAGAGCGTGCCGGCCCCGACGGGCGGCGCGGCCTCCACGCAGTTCGCGCTGCCGACGGGGCACGAGGTCGCCGCGGCGGCGCACGGCGCCTCCCCGCTCAGCGGGACGCAGTTCAACCTGCCGCCGCCGGCGGGCGGCCACGCGCCGGCGAGCCCGACCGCCCGGCCCAGCCATGGCAAGACGTCCTCGCTCACCACGAGCCTGATCATCGGCGGCGGGCTCCTCGCCACGCTCGGCATCGGCGCGCTGGTGTTCACGCGGAAGGGGGACGACAAGAACCATCCCGGGCAGCAGGCGACGAATCCGAAGCAAAAGGGAGAAAAGTCGGCTTCAGCCGGACAACGCCCCGGCGCCGAGACGCCGGCGGGGGGGCAGGGGGCGGCCGATGGCAAACCAGGCGAGCCGCCGCCGCCCCCCGGAATGGTGCTGGTCAAGGGCGGAACGATGAAGATGGGGCGCGCCGATTATGGTCGTCCCAACGCCCTCGACGTGCCCGAGCACGAGGTGCAGGTGAAGGACTTGTTCATCGACAAGATTGAGGTCACCGTCGGCGAGTACAAGGAGTTCGTCGAGGCGGCCGAGATCGCGCCGCCGTGGGGCAAGATCAAGGACGTGACGAAGATCGCCGACCTGCCAGTCGTGAACATCGCCGCCGACGACGCGATCGGCTACTGCCGTTGGCGCCACCCTCCGCGGGGGCGGCTCCCCAGCGAGGAGGAGTGGGAGAGGGCCGCGCGCGGGCGGGAGGGACGGCTCTATCCATTCGGCAACGAGTTCCTGCGCGTGTGCGTCAATGGCCTGCACGGCGAGGCGGGGGTCCCACAAGCGGCCGACAAGCACGCCTGCGGCGCCACGCCGTCGGGGATCCTCGATCTCTCCGGCAACGTCTGGGAGTGGACCTCGAGCAAGCCGTCCGCCTATCCCGGCTCGACGCCGACGCTCCCCGCCAGCGACAAGTTCCGCATCATCCGCGGCGGCTCGTTCTTCAACACCGACGAGAACGACCTCACCGCCACGGTCCGCCAGTTCGCGATCGTCCCCAATCGCTTCCTCGGCTTCCGCTGCGCGATGGACGCGCCGCAATAGCCGGCAAGAGCCGACGTTCTTCACCGCGTCCGAGGGCTGCCCATGATCATCCCCGCTCGCTTCCACCCACTCGTCACCGTCGTCGTCGCCAGCCTCCTCGCCGCCTCCGCCGCCCGCGCGGAGGAAACGAGCGGCGAGATCGTGATCCTCTCCGAGCCTCCAGGCGCGGCGGCATTCGTCGACGGCGTGAAGATGGGAGTCACCCCGACGACGGTGAACACGCTGCGGGGCGAGCACTACGTCGAAGTGCGCTGGAAGGGCGGCGCGAAGGCCGGCCGG
>JAJXSP010000480.1 GCA_021784515.1 Myxococcales bacterium
ACGGTCCGGATCTGGGCGCCATGACCGCAAGCCGCAGCCACGGAGGAGCCGGATGGTGGAAATCTCCTTGTCCGGATCTGGTGAGGGCCCCGGGGCCAGTGAGCGCCCGGGGCTACTCGACACCCGCCCTACTGGGACCAGGAAACCCATCCGGGGCTGAAGAGACACTTCGCCAGCCACCGGATTACCCAACTGATGGTCGACGAATTCCAGGACGTGAACTTCCTTGATTTGCTGCTCATCTGCTACAGGCGGTGCCGGCGATCGCCCTTCAAGGCCGGCGGGGCGCGGGCACCCGGGATGCGCTCGGCTCCGTGAAGCCCGCTGCAGCGGGCTTACTGCTTTTCTAGACCCGGCGTTTACGCCGGGGCTCCAGATCCGACGCCGATGCGCCCCATCGCTCCGCTCTGGCATCCCTTCGGGCAAGCGGCAAGACGCGCTGGCTGATTGTGCAATGCAGCATACGCCGCCGTCCCTCCGGCCGCCGCCTTCCTCGCCGCCGCGCCGCGGTGGAGCCAGTCTCGGAAACCCACGTGCTCGAACGGCTGTTCGCTATTTTCTTCCCCGCCGCTTCGCCTCGGCGGCCCACGACGCCGTCGGGTAGTGCTCCGCGAGCGAGCGGTACACCTCGGCGCGATCGTGCGCCTGCGCCTCCTCCCACAGCTTCTCCAGCGCCTCGTGGCGCAGCGGGCTCTGTGGCCACGCCGACAGGAACTCCTCGAGCCCCTGCAGGCGGCTGCCGGGCGGCTGCTCGAGCGCGATGTCGAGGCTGGCCCGCTCGCGCGCCAGTCGCATCGGGTCGGCGTCGGGCCCCTTGGGCCAGCGCTTGAGATAGGTGCGCGTCCACTTGAGCGACTCCTCGGCCGGCCCGGCTTCGGCCAGCGCGCGCACCCGCGCCTGCTGCCGCTTCGCGATCGCGTCACCGCCGGGGCACACAGGGCGCAACGCCTCGGCGTCGCACACGCGGGCGAAGCTGTCGTCGAGCGTCACCACCGCCGCGAACACCATCGCTTCGGCGATCGCCTTGTCGGTGTCCCGATCGATGCCGGTGTCGTCGAGGTGGTTCTTGCGCAGGTCGTCGCACAGGGCGGCCACCTTGTCGGCCTCGGCGGGCGCGATCTTCTCGGTCGGCTCCAGGCGGCGCTTGACGCACCCGTGGGCCATCACGTCCTGCCTGCGCCCCTCGCGCAGCTCGCCCTCGTCCTCGTCGCGCTGCCGGCAGTCGCGCTCCACCGCCGCGAACCACTCCTCGATCGAGTCGAGGTTCGGGTAGTGCAGCGCCGCCGGCGAGACGTGCTGGCGGGCGTGCGCCCCGATGAACAGCTCGCTGCCGCCGTAGGCCGCGCGCGCCTCCTTGGCGACGCCGCGGAACTTCGCGCAGCTCGCTTGTGGGCCGTCCGGGCGCCATAGCTCCCCGAGCCCGATGTAGCAGTCGAGGTCGCGCGTCTTCGGATCCGCGATGCACTGCTGGTACAGGCCGGTCGCGCGCTCGGGCTGCCCGGCCGCCGTCGCCTGGACCGCGGCCTGGAGCGGCGTCATCGCGCAGCCCGCGCCGCCCAAACCGAGCAGTAGGGCGAGCGAGCCCGGAATCATCAGTCGCATCGGCCGAGGATGGGCGCACCGTTTTGCGGCGTCAAGCGCACTGGCCACGGGTCAACGACCCATGTGCTCGTCTCATCCTGATTCCCATTGTGGCTGATTCCGAAGGTGACGTGGCGCCCACCTCGGGCCGCTTCCTGGACAATCCCCGACTTCGGGCGGCCGGGCGCCCGCCGCCCCGTGGTCAGCCGCCCGCTGTCGCGCATGAGCGAGACCCGGCGGAGGCTCTCCGATCTGCTCAACCTGGAGCGTTGCCGCATCCACCCGCCGGGGGGGGCGCCCGATCGCCGGCCGCCTTCAACGCCGCTCTCAGCTCGGCGTCGGAGAGCGCGCTCACCACCGATGGGGCGGGCACAGACGCCCCCCGCGCCGCAACGAGCGCGGCGTCGGGGGTGATCGAACGATCAGCGACGGGATCAGGGGATTCCGACGACCGGCACGGGCGTGGTCGATTGCGTGGTGCTGCCATCGCCGAGCTCGCCCCAGCTGTTATCTCCCCAGCACGCCACGCCGCCCCCCGGCACGAGCGCGCAGGTGTGACGCTGGCCGGCGGCGAGGCCGGTGGCGGCGGCGAGGCCGGTGACGAGGACCGGATTGGCGCTGTCGTTGGTCGTGCCATCGCCGAGCTGGCCGCTACCGTTCCATCCCCAGCAATAGGCCACGCCTCCCGCCAGCGCGCAGTAGTGGGCCCCCTCGCCGCCGGCGATGGCGCTCACGCCCGAGATGTTCGCCCCGACTGGCGTGTTGCATTGCGTGTTGTTGCAGCCCCCGCCGAGCTGACCGGATTCGTTCGAGCCCCAGCAGCTCACGCCGCCCGTCGTGAGGAGGGCGCAGGAAGACACTCCGGAGGTGATCGTCTGGGAGGGCAAGCCAAAGAGGGCGACGCTGGACGGCGTCGCCGTGTTCTGCGGGACGGTCTGGCCGTTGCCGAGCTGTCCGCTTCCCGCGCTGCCCCAGCACGACACGCCGCCGCCGGAGCGCGCGCACGCCGTCTGTCCATTGATCGAAGCCGAGCTCGCGGTGATCCCGCTGACCTGCACCGGCACGCTCGAGTTGCTGAACGACCCGTCGCCGAGCTGTCCGCTCGTGCCGAGCCCCCAGCACATGACCACGCCGGTCGACTGGATCGCGCAGGTCGCGTCGAAGCCGGCGCTCACCTCCGTCGCCGAAATGCCTGGGACCGCGACGGGAAGGTTCGAATCGATCAGGCTCCCGTCACCGAGCTCGCCCCATTCGTTGTCGCCCCAGCACTCGACCTCACCGCCCTGCAGGAGCGCGCAGGTGTGCATGTTGCCCGCGGAGACCGCGACGGCGTTCGAAATCCCGGAGACCAGGACGGGTGTGGCCGAATAGGCGGTCGCGCCGCTCGTGCCATTGCCGAGCTGGCCGTGGTTGTTCCAGCCCCAGCACTTGATGCTCCCGCCCTGCAGGAGCGCGCAGGAGTGGAAGCCGCCGGCGGCGACCTGAAGGGCGGGAATCGAGAGCGGCGTCGCCGACACCTGGCCCGAGTTCGCGCTCTCCCCCGCCGCGTCGACCGCGGTGACGACGAAATAATAGCTCGTGCCGGCGGTGAGCCCGCCGGCGACAAAGGGGCTCGCGACGCCGGCGTGCTTCTGGCCGTTCGGCATCGTCGAATAATTGCTCTTCGTGACGCCCGAGGCGGTCGCCGAATAGACGTTGTACGAGGTCGCCCAGGCGACCGCACTCCACGAAATGGTCACCGAATCATCGCCCGCGGTGGCGGTGACGCCCGTCGGCGCGGCCGGAGGCACGACGAAGGTGGCCGTCACGGTGGTATTGGCCTGGAGCACGACGGTGCAGGTCGAGGTGCCGCTGCAGCCGCCGCCGGACCAACCGGCGAACGCCGACCCCGTCGCCGTCTTGGCCGTCAGCACGACCGACGTTCCGCTCGCGTAGGTGGCGCTGCAGGTCCTCCCGCAGGAGATCCCTTTGGGCGAGGAGGTGACGCCGCCCGAGCCGGATCCGTTTTTCGAAACGGCGAGAGTGTACCCGCCGCCCCGGCCGCCCCCACCGCCTTTGGCCTGCGCGGTCGATGCTCCGAGCAGGCAGACGAGGACCAGGCCGATGACTCCACGTTCACTCCGTACGCTGCGCGCCATGCTGCCACTCCGTGTTTTCTCCCGGCCCTTCCGTGAACCGGCGGACCAAATAGCAGATTGGGAACACGACTGTCAATGGGGGCCAGCGGGCGCTCGATGGGCAAGGCGGGTCCACGCCGCCGCTCCGGCTGGCCGGTCGCCATGCCCCCCTGGGCGATCGCCATCGCCGACCTCGACGGCGAGCCCGACCTCGTCACGCATTCGAGCCCGCCATCGCGGCGGCGATCCACCTCACCTGGCGGTCATCGTCGGGCAGCGGCTGCAGGAGGTGGAGGCGAGGTGGATCCGCGAGATCCGGCGCCCCATCGACGCGCGCTTTGGCGGCCGGTAATCCTCCCGTCGAATCAGCGCGTGTGGGTCGGCCGCCCGACGTAGACCGGGCGATTGACCGGATGCGCCACGTAGACCCCGCTCGGCGGCGCGACGTAGACCGCGCCGGGGAACGCCACCGACGGATAGAGCGGGTCGTACCACCACATCGGACCCCACCCGACCCCGACCGCGAAGGCGCCGCCGTAGTAGGCGTCATAGGCCTCCGGCTCGATCGCGAAGCGCTCAAACGGCGTGCGCTGGGCGACCGGGCGCAGCGGTGTCTGCACGTGGGCCAGCACGTCGAACTCGGGGAGCTTGTCCGCCTTCTGCACGCCCGGCGGGAGCGCGTAGTAGAGGTCGATGGGGGGCGTCGTGCTC
>JAJXSP010000481.1 GCA_021784515.1 Myxococcales bacterium
CGGGCGGCTCCATCTGAGCCGCTGGAAGCGGCTCTCCAGAAGCAGCCGCTCGTGAGCGGCTAACCAACCCAAACCGCCTTGGGCGGTTCACATCACAAGCCTCCGGCTTTGCCGGAGGTAATTGACTCCATTTTCCTATTCTCGAATGCTCGGTTTGCGGACGCGAATACACTGGGCGACGAACTGGCTGCGTATTTCGATGGCGGAGGGAGGGTCACTCTTGCCTTTGGGGCGTACCTGCAAGGCGGTACGGGTCTCGCGGGCAAGTTCGTAGATGAGGATGGTCTGATGGCACTCGGCAACAATCCGAGCCCTCCCGACCAACTGGGAGTCGTCCACGATCCAGGCAGCCCACTCATGGCGGGCGTTGCCAGCCTTTTAGCGACGATGGCCTCCCGAAACGATGGCGGGCTGATCAATGGCGCCCACTCCGTCGCGGATTGGCAATCCGGTGTGCCCCTCATTGTTCAAGGGGACATCAAGGGAAGGCATCGCGTGGACCTCAACTTCTTTCCCGTCTCCTCCCACGTCTTCCCCGGTGGCTGGACAGGGGACGGTATCAACCTGATCCGCAACGCCCTCCTCTTTCATTGAAAACCGCCTGCGCGGGAAGAGGCATGGCGCCGACGGCGTGATCGTCGAGTCGGCGGGGTTGTGAGCCCTTCGTGGGCGCTTCCGCGCGAAGGCCGGCGCAGCTGCCGCGGCCGGCTCAGCGCGCCAGCCTCTCGAGCCCCGGCGCCGGGAACCCCTTCGTGAGCTCCCGCACCTCCCCGAGGATCGTCTCGATCGGCCCCTCGTCGTCGCGCGCCGCGGCGCGGATGCCCTCGTCGAGCCAGCGCGCGATCTGCTTCATCTCGGGCTCCTTCATCCCGCGGCTCGTCACCGCCGGCGTCCCCAGCCGCACGCCCGACGGATCGAAGGGCTTGCGCGGGTCGAACGGCACCGTGTTGTAGTTCAGCACGAGCCCCGCGCGGTCGAGCGCGCGGGCGGCCTTCTTGCCCGGCACGCCCTGCTTCGTGAGGTCGACGAGGAGCAGGTGGTTGTCGGTGCCGCCGGAGACGAGGTCGTAGCCGCGCGCGAGCAGCTCGTCGCCGAGGGCGCGCGCGTTCTTCACGATCTGGTGCGCGTACGCCTTGAACCCGTCGCCGGCCGCCTCCTTCAGCGCGACCGCGATCGCCGCGGTGGTGTGGTTGTGCGGCCCGCCCTGCAGCCCCGGGAACACCGCCTTGTCGATCGCCGGCGCGTGCGCGGCGCGGCACATCAGCATGCCGCCGCGCGGCCCGCGCAGGGTCTTGTGCGTCGTCGTCGAGATGACGTCGGCGTGCGCCGCCGGCGACGGGTGCGCGCCGCCCGCGACGAGGCCCGCGATGTGCGCGATGTCGGCGACCAGCACCGCGCCCACCTCCTTCGCGATCGCCGCGAAGCCGGCGAAGTCGATCGTGCGCGGGATGGCCGTGCCGCCGCACCACAAGAGCTTCGGCCGGTGCTCGAGCGCCAGCGCGCGCACCTCGTCGAGGTCCACGCGCCCGGTCTCCTTGCGCACGCCGTAGGCCACCGACTTGAAAAACTTGCCGGTGATCGACACGTTCCAGCCGTGGGTGAGGTGGCCGCCCGCCGGGAGGGCCATGCCCATGATCGTGTCGCCGGGCTTGCAGAAGGCGAGGTACACGGCGAGGTTCGCCGGCGAGCCCGAGTAGGGCTGCACGTTGGCGTGGTCGACGGAGAAGAGCGCCTTGGCGCGCTCGATCGCCAGCGTCTCGATCGGGTCGATGAACTGCTGTCCCTCGTAGTAGCGCTTGCCTGGATAGCCTTCGGAGTACTTGTTGGTCAGCACGCTCCCGGTGGCTTCGAGGACCGCGGACGAGACGTAGTTCTCCGAGGGGATCAGCCGGATCTTCTCGGCCTGGCGACGCTCCTCGTCGGCGATGAGGTGGGCGATCTCGGGATCGATGCGGGAAATGGCGTCGAGCGGCATGCGGTGTGTGTAGCCGCTACCGTTCGGCGGTGTCAACGGCGGCGCGACGCGCCAGCGCGCGACGGATCGCCGCGAGCACGTGGCTGCGCCGTCGGTGGCGCTCCTCGTACGAGTGGAGCGCCGCGAGCGTGGCGGCCGGCAGGTCGAGGATCGCGCGCATCGCCTCGCGGGCGCCGAGCGCGTCGTAGCCCGCGACGGGTGGCCGGTCCTCGCCCATTTCCCGACGGTGGTGCAGCGGTCGTGCCGTGCCGTCGTCGGCGACGGAGTGCGCCCGCTCGCCGACTTTCTCGCCGCAGAATCGCGCTCCCGTGCTGGACGAGCGGCGTCAAATCCACTATAACGACGGTGTTCCGTCATAACGACGAACGCCCATTCCATTCGACGAGGCGCTGCCGATGGTCCTGTTCTCCTTCCCCGCGCAGGTCAACGAGCGCGCCGCGCGTCTGGTCGCCGCCGGCGTCGCCGTCTCGCTCGCCGCCGCGATCGCCCTCCACACGTCGTGGCTGGTGCCCGTCGTGGCCGGCGGCTTCCTGCTCCGCGTGGGCTGGGGGCCGGCGGTGAGTCCGCTGGCGCGGGCGGCGGTGTGGCTGGCCGCGCGCCTCGGCCCCCCGAGGCCGGTCTTCGGGCGGCCCAAGCGCTTCGCGCAGGGCATCGGCGCCGCCTTCACGCTGGCCGCGAGCGCGCTGCTCCTCGCCGGCCACCCGGTGGCGGGCTGGGCGCTGGCGGGCGTCGTGGTGGTGTGCGCCTTCCTCGAGGCTGCGTTCGCTTTCTGCCTCGGGTGCCTGGCGTACCGCTGGCTGCAGGCGGCCGGCCTCCTGCCGCCCGACGCGTGCGTCGACTGCGCCCGCCCGTCCGCGGCCGCTCCGCGATAACGTACCCTGCCTCCGCGATCGCGGATCCGACCCGCCGGCCCCTCCCGCGTGACGATCTCCTGACGAAGCAATGACGGGATCGGGCCGCGCGGCGCCGAACACTTCGGTCATGGACAACGCCCCCCCGACCACCGAGACCGGGCCCGATCTGTTGCGCGTCGATCCGCTCTGGGCGCGGGTGAGCCACGTCGTGTTCTGGGCCATCCACGTCGCATGTCTCGCCGCGCTCTTTACCGGCGTGTCCGCGCGCGCGGCGCTCCTCTGCGTGGCGCTCTACGTCGTGCGGATGTTCGTCATCACCGGCGGCTACCATCGCTACTTCTCTCACCGCAGCTACAAGACCTCGCGCGCGTTCCAGCTCGTCCTCGCCGTCGTCGGGACGATGACGGTGCAGAAGGGACCGCTGTGGTGGGCCTCGACGCACCGCAAGCACCACCGCTACTCCGACACCCCGCTCGACGTCCACTCGCCCAAGCAGCGCGGCTTCTGGTACTCGCACGTCGGGTGGATCACCGGGGGCGATCACGTCACGACCGACCTCACGTGGGTGAAGGACCTCGCGCGCTATCCGGAGCTGCGCTGGATCGGGAAGTACCATTGGGTGGCGCCGGTGGTCCTCGCGGCGGCGTGCGGCCTCGTCGCGGGCTGGAGCGGGCTCATCGTCGGCTTCGCCTGGTCCACGGTGATCGGGTGGCACGCCACCTTCACCATCAACTCGCTCTCGCACGTCTTCGGCCGGCGCCGCTACGCGACGACGGACACCAGCCGCAACAACTGGGCGCTCGCCGTGCTGACGATGGGCGAGGGCTGGCACAACAACCACCACCACTACCAGAGCTCCGCCAATCAGGGCTTCTATTGGTGGGAGGTCGACGTCACCTACTACGTGCTGCGCGCGCTCGCCGCCGTCGGGATCGTGTGGGACCTGCGCCGTCCGCCCCGCCACGTGATCGATCTCGGGCGCGAGGCGATGCGGCGGGGCGTGGAGTTGGAGGGTCGGCCGGCCGGCGGCGATGACGACGTCGCCGACGTCGCCTGAAGAATCAGGTCGCGGGACGGTGGCGCGCCCGCGCGTACAGCTCGGCGAAGGCGGCACGAAGCTCGGGGTCCTGGATCGCGCGCAGCGCGGCCGCCACCGCGCCATCGTCGACGGGCGGGAGGTCGGGGGGCGGCGGCGCCGGGGCGCGCGGCGTGGGCTCGTCGAAGTCGGGCGCGCCCTCGAGCGGACCGACCTGGAAGCGCAGGTCCTCGACCCACCCGGCGCCGGCGGTGGCGTGCAACCGTTCGAGGAGCTGCGCCTTCATGAAGGACAGCTCGTTGGCCCACCCCGAGCTGGAGACGCGCAGCACCATGGTCGTGCCCTGCATTCGCTCGGCGCGCACGCGGGCCGCGATGCGCTCCCCCGCCGCCGCGCGCCACGCCGCCAGCGCGCGCCAGCGACGGGCCTCTTCGTCGAGACCGAGGCGGCCGAACAGCGCGTCGACGAGCGACGGCCCGCCCCGCGGCGAGGCGGCTCGCCGCGTGCGCCGCTTCATGCGCCGCGGATTCGCCGGA
>JAJXSP010000482.1 GCA_021784515.1 Myxococcales bacterium
GCTGGACCGCCGCCGCCGCCGCGCTGGTCGACCTGCAGGGCCTCGTCGGCGCGTTCATGCGCCACCTCGGTGTCGGGCTTTCGTGCATCCAGAGCGATCACCCCGGGTGGAACGACGTCGCGCTGTGCCACGGCGCGCTCTTCCCGTTCGGCCAGCACCCGAGCCTCCAGCTCCACGCCGGGCATCGCCTGTTCGCGCTCGTCGTCGGGGCGGTGGCGATCGCCGTCGCGGTGCGCCTGTTCCGCCTCGCGCGCGGGCACCGCCGGCTGCGCGCGCTCGCGGTCGCGGTGCCGGTGATCGTCGTCGCGCAGATCACGCTCGGCGTGCTCTCGCTCACCACATTCCTCGATGCGCTGCCGGTCACCGCGCACCTCGGCGGCGCCGCGCTCCTGCTCGCCGCTCTCTTCACCCTCCACCTCGCCACCAAGCCCGCCCTCTCGCTGGCGGTGGTCCCGTCCGACGGGCGGACGGCGGGGCAGCCGGCATGATCTCGCGCGCCGCCGCCGCCACCACCACGCCGGTCGCGCTCGCGGATCTGTGGGCGCTGACCAAGCCGCGGATCACGTTGATGGTGCTCGTCACCACCGCGGGCGGGATGTGGCTCGCCGGGCACCCCTCGGCGGTTCGGGTCGCGCTCACCCTCGTCGGCACCGCGCTCGTCGTCGCCGGCGCCAACACGCTCAACATGTACCTCGAGCGCGACATCGACGGCCGCATGCGCCGCACGCGCGACCGCCCGCTCCCGGCGGGGCGGCTGCGCCCCTCGATCGCGCTCGGGATGGGGCTCGGCTTCGGCGTGGTGTCGGTGCCGGTGCTGCTCGCCGGCGCCAACGCGCTCACCGCCGCGCTCGGGCTGTTCTCGCTGGTGGTCTACGTCTGGGTCTACACGCCGATGAAGCAGCGGTCGCCGATGGCGCTCCTCGTCGGCGCCGTGCCGGGCGCGATGCCGCCCCTCATGGGCTGGACCTCGGCGACGGGCGCGCTGCAGTGGCCCGGGCTCGTGCTGTTCGCCATGCTGTGGCTGTGGCAGGTGCCGCACTTCCTGGCGATCACGCTCTTTCGCACCGACGACTACGCCGGCGCCGGGTTCGAGATCCTGGCGGCGCAGCGCGGCGCGCGCACGGCGCGGATCCACGCGGCGATCTACCTCGCGGCGCTGCTGGCGGCCAGCCTCCTGCTCTCGCCCGCGGGCGCGGGGCGCGGACCCTACCTCGCCATCGCCGCCACGCTCGGCGGCGCGCTCCTCGGGTGGGGCCTCCTGGGCCTTCGCCGCGACGTCGGCGCGCGCTGGGCCCGCGGTCTCTTCGCCGGCACGCTCCTCTACTTGATTGGCCTGTTCGCGGCCATCGCCGCGACCTCGAGGCATTGACTCGATGGGATCGCAACTCGGCTACACCCTCGCCACGCTGAATGCCAGCCTGAACGGCACCTCCGCCGTGCTCCTGCTCCTCGGGCGGACCGCGATCGCCGGCCGTCGCGTCGAGGCGCACCGACGGACGATGATCGCCGCATTCCTGGTTTCGGCGGCCTTCCTGGTCAGCTATCTCGCCCGCGTGCTGGTCTCGGGGACACACAACTACCCGGGCCACGGCGCGATGAAGGCGCTCTACCTGCTCGTCCTCTTCTCGCACATGCTGCTGGCTGCCACCGTCCCGTTCCTGGCCATCCGTTCGCTCTACCTCGGGCTGCACCGCCGCTTCGACGAGCACCGGCGGCTGGTGCGGGTCGCGTTCCCGATCTGGATGTACGTGTCGGTGACCGGCGTCGTCGTCTACCTGATGCTCTACCACCTCGCCTGATCCGCGGGAGGCCGCGCGCACGACTCCTTGAACTCCGTCGGGGACCCGGGTAAACCCTAGGCCACCCATGGACCGAGCGGACCGCGCCCGCACCACCGTCCTCGTCGTCGAGGACGACGCCGCCATGCGCGAACTGCTCTACGAGGAGCTCTCCGACGAAGGCTACCGCGTGGAGCTGGCCTCGGGCGGACGCGCCGGCATCGCGCGGGTCAAGGAGGGCGGCGTCGACCTCGTCGTCACCGACGTGAAGATGCCCGACCTCGACGGGCTCGACGCGCTCCAGGAGATCCGCACCGTCGAGCCGGCGCCGCACGTCATCGTCATCACCGCCTTCGGCTCCATCGAGACCGCCATCAAGGCGGTGAAGCTCGGCGCCAACGACTACATCACCAAGCCGTTCGACACCGACGTGCTGAAGCTCGCCGTCGAGAAGGCGCTCGACGAGCGCGGCCTGCGCCGCGAGGTGGCGAGGCTGCGCCGCGAGGTGGCGCGCCCCTACCGCTTCGAGAACATCATCGGCAAGTCGCAGCCGATGCAGGACGTGTTCGCGCTGATCCGGCGGCTCGGCGGCTCGGCGGCGAACGTCCTCATCACCGGCGAGTCGGGCACCGGCAAGGAGCTGATCGCCCGCGCCATCCACTTCAACTCGCCGCGCGGCAAGCGCCCCTTCGTCGCCGTGAACTGCGCCGCGATCCCCGACACCCTCCTCGAGAGCGAGCTGTTCGGCTACAAGCGCGGCGCCTTCACCGACGCGCGCACCGACCGCCCCGGCATGTTCGTGGAGGCCGACGCCGGCACGCTCTTCCTCGACGAGATCGGCGACCTCTCGCCGTCGCTGCAGGCCAAGCTGCTGCGGGTGATCCAGGAGCGCGAGATCCGCCCGCTCGGCGCGCAGCGGCCCGAGAAGGTGGACGTCCGCGTGCTGTCGGCGACGAACCGCGACCTCGAGCAGCGCATGAAGGAGGGGGCGTTCCGCGAGGACCTCTTCTACCGCCTCAACGTGATCAACCTCGTGCTGCCGTCGCTGCGCGATCGCCCCGAGGACATCCTGCCGCTCGCCGAGCACTTCCTCGGCGAGGCGGCGGTGCGGAGCGGCAAGCGCGTGGCCGCGTTCACCGCGAGCGCGCTGAAGATCCTGACCTCCTACCCGTGGCCGGGGAACGTGCGCGAGCTGGAGAACGTCGTCGAGCGCGCGGTGGCGCTCGCCGAGTCCAGCGAGCTGGGCGTGGACGACCTGCCGCCGCAGGTGCGCGAGCGGCGCAGCGCCGACGTGCTCGCCGGCGCGCTGGCGCGCAACCTCACCCTCGCCGAGCTGGAGCGCGAGTACATCGCGCGCGTCCTCTCCGCCGAGGGCGGCAACAAGACCCGCGCGGCGCAGCGCCTCGGCCTCGACCGCAAGACGCTCTATCGCAAGCTCGAGGAGTACGAGCGCGCCGACTCGGGCGAGCCGGCCGTCGACGAGACGCCGCCCGCGTCGCTGCCGGAGGTCTCGGCCGCCGCGGTATCGCGCGCCGCCACGCTGCCTCCGATCGCGCCCGCGCCGCTCGTCGATCCCAACCCCGAGCCGACGCTCGACCTGCCGCTGCCGCGCGGCGAGGCCACGGTGCGCATCCCTCGCGACCGGCTGGTCGAGGATGACGACAAGTAGCGCGGGCCGCGTCCTGCTCGCCTGCCTCGCGCTCGCCGGTTGCGCCGGAGGGCGCGCCGCGCAGCGAGGGGGATCGACGCCCGAGGAGCGCATCGTCTTCGTCGACGGGCCGGCGGGACGGCTGCGCGTCTCCGACGGTGGCGCCGGCGGGACGCCGGTGGTGCTGGTCCACGGCCTGGGCGGGAACATCGATCTCTGGCGTGCCCAGCTCGACCACCTGCGGCGCTCGCGCCGGGCGGTGGCGATCGAGCTGCGCGGCCACGGCCGGAGCGCGCCGCCCGCGAGCGGCGACTGGTCGATGGAGGCGCTCGCCGACGACGTGGAGGCGGCGGCGCAGGCGCTCGGCCTCGACCGCTTCGTGCTCGTCGGGCACTCGATGGGCGGCTGCGTGATCGAGGCGTACGCGGCGCGCCACCGCGACCGGCTGGCCGGCCTGGTGTTCGCCGACGGCGTGGCGAGCTTCGCGGCGCTCGAGCCGAAGGTGATCGCGGCGGCGATCGCGGAGGACGCCTCCAGCATCGGGGACGACCCGAAGCGGCAGCGCGCCGCGTTCGAGGAGATGCTCGGCCCGAATGCGACGCGGGCGACGCGGGCGCGCGTCCTCGAGGGCCTGTCGCGCCTGCCGCCCGAGGCGTTCGTGGCGCTGCGGCGGGCGATGTTCCACTTCCGGCCGTCGGCGGACCTCGCGGCGGGCAGCCTGCCGATCGCGACGATCGAGGGCGAGGGGAACCAGTTCCCCGTCGTCGCGTCGAGGATCTACCCGAGCGCGGCGCACCGCACCATCGCCGGCGCCTCGCACTGGCTCATGCTCGACGCGCCGGAGGCGTTCGACCGCGCCCTCGACGAGCTGCTGCCGCCCTAGGAGCCTGTTTCCGTAATTCGCCTGCTGCGGCGTCCGATGCGCTCGCCCAGGCTTCGTCGCTCCTCCTTGAATTACTGCAAGTAGTCC
>JAJXSP010000483.1 GCA_021784515.1 Myxococcales bacterium
GCGGCGCGCACTCCACCGAGGCGGGCTCGGTGATCCGCGCGGGATAGAGCCCGAAGCGCAGCCGCTCGGCGAGCACGTGCGGCAGGCGATCGCGCACGGCGACAAGCGGCAGCGCGCGCGCGAGCCGCTGCACTCCCTGCCTCGGCAGGTAGAAGGCCAGCCACGCCAGCTCGTCGACGATCGGCATCGTTTGCGGGCGGCACGGTAGCACGCCGCACGCGACGTCGAAGTCGGGTCGCCCGGCGACCCGGTTCGGGTTAGGGTAGCGCCCGTGAACCTGAACCGCACCGACGGCGCGCGCGCGCTCCCCGACGTCTGGGTGCATCGCCGCCCTGCCGGCGTCTCCTACGGTCCCCTCGTCGAGCGCGCGGGGATGCTCGCCGTCCCGCGCGCCGTCGATCCATGGCTGCACGTGCTCCTCGTGCTGACCCGCAACGAGTTCCGCGCGCGCTACCGCGCCCAGGCGCTCGGCGTCCTCTGGTCGCTGCTCAGCCCGCTCGTGATGATGGGCATCCTCACGCTCGTCTTCACGCGCGTCTTCCGCACGGGCGTGCCGCACTTCCCGGTGTTCCTGTTGATCGGGATGGCGCTGTGGGAGTGGCTGGCCAGTGGCCTCCAGGCGGCGACGTCCGTCTTCGTGGTGCACGCCGACCTCGTCAAGCGCACCGTCTTCCCGCGCCACCTGCTCCCGATCGCCACCATGCTCAGCTTCGGGATCAACTTCCTCATGGAGGCGCTGATCGTCGCCGCGATGGTGGTGGTGTTCCCGTCGGCGTATCGCCTCTCGCCGGCGCTGCTGGTGGTGCCGGTGGTGCTGCTGTTCCTGGTCCTGCTGCTCACCGGGCTGGTGATGGCGACCTCGGTGCTGAACATCATCTACCGCGACGTCGCGTACCTCGTCACGACGAGCCTCACGTTGCTCTACTGGCTCACGCCGATCATCTATCCGCTCGAGGCGGTGCCGCAGCCCTGGCAGACGCTGCTGCGCATGAACCCGCTCGCTTCGATGCTGGTGGCGCTGCGCGGCGCGGTGATGCTCGGGCAGTGGCCGTCGCCGCTCACCTGGGTCGGGATGGTGGTGCCGAGCCTGCTCGTGCTGGCGATCGGCCGTGTCATATTCCGTCACTACGAGCACCTCGCCCTCGACTTCGTATGAGCTCGCTCGCGGTGCAACGATGATCGCCAAGGCCGAGGTCCCCGACGAGCGCGAGCTGATCCTGCGCGTCGACAAGGTGAGCAAGTCGTACCGAAGGTTCGATCACCAGCCGTTCCTGCTGCGCAACCTCGCGCTGCGGCTCGTCGGGCGCGCGCCGAAGCCGAAGGAGCTCTGGCCGCTGCGCGACGTGTGCTTCGACATCCGGCGCGGCGAGACGGTCGGGCTCGTCGGCATCAACGGCTCGGGGAAGTCGACGCTGCTGCGCCTCATCGCCGGCGCCGCCTTCCCGAACGCGGGGCACATCGCGGTGCGCGGCCGCGTGGCGCCGCTGCTGGCGCTCGGCGCCGGCTTCCAGCCCGACATGACGGGGCGCGAGTGCATCGAGATCAACGCCACCGCGCTCGGCCTGGACGCCCGCGAGATCGAGGAGCGGCTGCCGGCGATCGTCGCGTTCGCCGACCTGGGCAGCTTCCTCGAGACGCCGATGCGCTACTACAGCTCGGGGATGACCGCGCGGCTCGGCTTCTCGGTCGCGGTGCACACCGACCCCGACCTGCTGCTGGTCGACGAGGTGCTCGCGGTCGGCGACCACGCCTTCCAGGAGAAGTGCATCGGGCGGATCGAGGAGCTGCGGCGCGCCGGCACGACGCTGCTGTTCGTCTCGCACGACGCGGGGATGGTGCGTCGGCTGTGCGACCGCGTGCTGTGGCTGCGCTCGGGCGAGCTGGTGGCCGACGGCGATCCCGCGACGACGCTGGCCGCCTACGAGGCCGGCGCCTGACGCGCTGATGGCGCTCGCCGTCACGCTGCTCCAGGCGGGGCTGTGGGCGTTGCTCGCCGCCGCGAGCGTTCACCTCCTCGCCGCGGCGGTCCGCGCCGCGCGCCTCCCTGCCATCGCCGACGAGCCGCTCGCCAACCAGCCGCTGCCGACGGTGACGGTCCAGCTCCCGATCCGCAACGAGGGCGCGATCGCGGTGCGCGCGGCGCGCGCCGCCTGCGCGCTCGACTGGCCGGCGGGCAAGCTCGAGGTGCAGCTCCTCGACGACTCGGACGACGGCACCTCCGCGCTGCTCGACGAGGCGGCGGTCGAGCTGCGCGCGGCGGGCGCCGACGTGACGGTGCTCCGTCGCGGCGAGCGCCGCGGGTGGAAGGCGGGCAACCTGCAGCACGGCCTCGCGCACGCGCGCGGCGAGTTCGTCGCGGTGCTCGACGCCGACGCGCGGCCGCCGCGCGACCTCCTGCGCAAGCTGGTGCCGCCGCTGTTGGCGGAGCCGTCGCTCGGCTTCGCGCAGGGGCGCTGGGGGTTCCACAACGAGGCGGAGAGCCTCCTCACGCGCATCCAGGCGCAGATCCTCCACGCGCTGTTCCTCGTCGAGCAGCCGCTCCTGTCGGCGCGGCGGGCGCCGCTCCAGTTCAATGGCTCGGGGGGCGTGTGGCGGCGCGCGGCGCTCGAGGCGGCGGGGGGCTTCCTGCCGTCGGGGGGCGCCTCGCTCGCCGAGGACCTCGACGTGGCGTGGCGCGCGCGGCGGCGCGGCTTCTTCGGCCTCGCCCGGCCCGGCGTGGTGGTCGACACCGAGCTGCCGTCGACGATGGCGGCGTTCCGGGCGCAGCAGAAGCGGTGGGTGCGCGGCGGCGCGGAGGTGCTGCGCGCGACGCTGCGCGACGGCTCCCCGGTCGCGCTGCTCGGCCACCTCGCCCGCCACGCGCGGCAGCCGTATCTGGTGCTGCTCACCGCGTGGCTGCCGCTGACCACGCTCGATCTCGTGCGCCCGGCGCTCGCTCCGGCGATCGCCTGGCCGATCGTCCTCGCGCTCTTGTGGCTGGCGATCGGGAGCTACTACGCGGCGGCCCGGCGGCGGCTCGGACGGTCGGCGCTCGGCGGCTTCCTCTACGCGCCGGTCGTCGCGGCGCTGTCGCTCGGCCTCTGCCCGTCGCTGACGCTGGCCTTCCTGCGCGGCCTCGCCGGCGCCCCGGGCGAGTTCGAGCGCACGCCGAAGCGCGGCGAGGCGGCGCGGGCCCACGAGCGCGCGCGCCTCGATCCGCTCGCCCTCGTCGAGGTGGCGGTCGGCGTGCTCTACGCCACGCTCGCCGTGCGCGCGGTTTCCGCCGGTGCGCTCGGCGGCGCGCTCGTGCTGGGCGGGCTCTTCGCGGGCGGCTACCTGTGGGTCGGGCTCGGCTCGCTGGTCGATCGATGACGCCCCGCGCGCTGATTCCCGAAGCGCCAGAGCACCACCGTCGGCGGAATGATCTCGACGATCGCCTCGACGAGATCGCCGAGCGCGAGCCCCAATTCGCTGGTGATGCAATCGAGGGGAATGACCAGCGCGTAATAGGCCACCGAACTGACCAGGAACACCTTCAGTCCCGCGGCGACGCGCGGGGAGGCAAACGGCAGGAGCGGCAGCAGCGGCAGGAGGTACCAGGACTGCGACCAGCCGTGCAGGAACAGGTAATAAAGGAACAGCCCGAACGCCATCCATTCGAGGCTCCGTCCGTCGCGGGCCGCGCGGAGCGCCGCGTACAGCAGTAAAAGCGCGGCCGCCACGCGGAATGCCAGGCCCACCAGCCACGCCGCCACCGGCGCGTGGAAGACGAAGCGCAGCAGCACCCGCGGCAGGCACTCCACCGAGCGCGTGCACTTGTCGTAGGGCACGTCGGGCGTGCCGAGCAGCGCCGTGTAGGTGTGGAGCCAGGGGTGGCGCGCCCGCAAATAGAGGATCGCCCCGAGCAGCGCCACGCTCGCCACCAGCGCCGCGCCGACGACGGGCGCCGGCCGGCGCAGCCAGCGCCAGCGCAAACGGCCCAATGCCAATTGCAGGCAATGGACACCGAGCGGCAGCAGTGCCGTGGCCTTGATGAGCAGTCCGGCGGCGAGCGCGCCGAACGCGCCGGCCGATCTCCGTCGCTGCGCGAGCAGGACGAACAGCGCCATCCCGAGCGCGAGGAGGCTGTCATTGTGCGCGCTCTGGGTGCCGTCGATCACCGCCAATGGGCAGAAGAGCACCGTGGCGGTGGCGGCCGCCGGCGAGAGGCGCGCCCACTCGACGGGCGACTCCCCGACGGGGGGCCGCGCCGCGAGTCCCACCAGCCACGACGCGAGCAGCATCGAGAGAAGGCCGATGACCTGATAGAGGCGCAAATGGAGGCCGAGGTCGTCGCCGCCGACTCGCGCCACGGTGGCGGCAATGAAATTGAAGCCGGCCGAATAGGCGCTATTTCCCGCCTGCCACGCCGGC
>JAJXSP010000484.1 GCA_021784515.1 Myxococcales bacterium
CCACCACCGAGGAGGAGCTGGTCCTCGGCGCGCTGGTGATCGAGGCGGCGCTCGCGCAGGGCAGAAAGCCCGTCGCCGCGCCGTCGGGCAAGCGCATCGTCGTGCCGGGCGACCTCGCGATAAAGGCGCGGCTCGCCGAGCGCGGGCTGTCGGCGATCTACGAGCGCGCCGGCTTCGCCGTCGATCCGCCCGGCTGCTCGATGTGCCTCGGCGTGGCGAGCCGCAAGGCGAGCGAGGGCGAGGTGTGGTTCTCGTCGCAGAACCGCAACTTCGAGAACCGCATGGGCCCGGGCTCGCTGGCGCACCTCGCCTCGGGCGCCACCGTCGCCGCCTCGGCGATCACGATGGAGGCGACCGACCCGCGGCCCTTCCTCGCGGCGATCGATCCCGAGCGCTACCGCAAGCTCCTCGGGCGCGAGCGGAGCACGGCGATCCCCGAGGTGCGCGTCGAGGAGCCGGCGATCGCCGTCGCCGCGCCGTCGGAAGGGAAGTCGCCCGTCTCGTCGACCTCGACGCGCGCTCTCGTGAGCGGGCGCGTGCAGCGCTTCGGCGACAACGTGGACACCGACGCGATCATCCCCGGGCAGTTCTGCCACCTCACGACGCTCGAGGAGCTGGGCGAGAAGGCCTTCTTCCTCGTGCGGCCGGAGTTCCCGGCGCGCGCCAAGGCGGGGCGCACCATCGTCGTCGCCGAGGAGGGTTGGGGCTCGGGCAGCTCGCGCGAGCAGGCGGTGTGGGCGCTCCAGGGCGCGGGCATCGCGGCGGTGATCGCGAAGAGCTACGCCTTCATCCACAAGCGCAACCTGACCAACGAGGGCCTCGCCTGGTGCGTCGTGCGCGACCCCGAGTTCTACGCGCTCGCCGTCGAGGACAGCGAGGTGGCGCTCGACCTCGCCGCCGGCACGGTGACGCACGTGGCGAGCGGCCGGAGCTTCGCCGCGCACGGGGCCACGCCGATGATCCGCGCCATGCAGCGCGAGGGCGGCCTGGTGCCCGCGATCCGCGCGCACGGCCCGCGCGTGTTCTCCGTCCTCACCTCGGAGTAGCGAGGAACTCGACGGAGCGGCGCACCAGATCGTCGAGCTCGCCGGGCGCGGTGAAGAAGTGGCTCACGCCCGGCAGCTCGACGAGGCGCGCGTGCGGCCGGCCCTCGATCCACGCACGCAGCCGCCCGACGTCGCAGAACTGATCGCGGGTGCCCGCGACGAGCAGCGTCGGGGTCTCGTCGAGGACGCGCTCGAAACCGGCGATGCGCTCCATGTCGTGGCCGATGATCGCCGTCGGCAGCCCGACCGCGAGGAAGCGCGCCGCGCCGACCAGCCCGAGGCCGAGCGCCTTCGCCGCCATCAGCGAGCCGAAGGAGTAGCCGCAAAGCGCGATCTCCGTCGCGCCGCGATCGCGCAGGAGAGCGACCGCCGCGGCGACGTCGCGCTCCTCGGCGAGCCCGCCCGACGGCTCGCCGCCCGATCCCCCGACGCCGCGGAAGTTGAAGCGCAGCACGGCGAGGCCGGCCGCGGAGAGCGCGCCCGCCAGCGCGGCGACGAGCGGCGTGTCCATCGTGCCGCCGAACGCCGGGTGCGGGTGGCACAGCGCCACCGCGCGGGGCCCGTCGCCGTCGAGGAGGCCCTCGAGCGAAAAGCCCTCGGCGGTGGGGACGTCGATCGCGCGGCCGCTCACTACAGCGGGCCGCCGCCGACGGGCAGCAGCTCGCGGGTGAGGTTGCGCGTCACCGCGCTGCCGCCGGTCACGACGAGGTCGTCCTCGATCCGCACGCCGCCCAGCGTCGCCAGCTCGTCGACGAGCTTCCAGTCCACGTCGCGGGCGTGCGGCCCCTCGCGCAGCGGCTGGAGCAGCCCGTCGATGAAGTAGATCCCCGGCTCGATCGTGAAGACCTGCCCCTCGGCGATGATCGACGTGTTGCGCAGGTAGGGGTTCTCCTGCTTCGGCTTCACGAGGGCGCAGCCGACGTCGTGGCACTGCAGCCCGAGCGAGTGCCCGAGGCCGTGCGGGAAGAAGGCGCGGCTCACGCCGTCCTTGCCCATCACCTCGTCGGAGAGGCCCTTCACCACGCCGACGTCACGGAGGATCGCGCCGACCTGGCGGTGCGCCTCGTCGTGGAGCGCCTCGTAGGGCTTGCCGAGGGCGACGTCGGTGCACAGGCGCTGCTGCATCTTCTCGACGCCCTCGACGAGCCCCGTGAAGGCCGAGGCTGCGGCGCCCGTCCCCTTGGCCCACGTGCGCGTGATGTCGGAGCAGTAGCCGAGGAAGGTGGCGCCCGCGTCGAGGAGCAGCGACTGCGCCTGCCCGGCGACGGGGCGCTTGCCGTAGCTGATGTGGTGGAGCGTGGCGCCGTTGGCGTTGAGCGCGACGATGTTCTTGTAGGGCGTCTCGAAGTCGTCCTGGCGCGTCGCCTGGAGGTAGGCGAGGTGGAGGTCCAGCTCCGAGCAGTCGCCGGCGCGGAAGCGCTCGAGCACCGCCTGGTGGCCGAGCGCGGCGATGCGCGACGCCTCGGCGATGCACTCCACCTCGTAGGCGGTCTTCCGCGCGCGCAGGAGATCGAGCGGCCCGACGAGCGTCGCCGGGTTTTGCGCCTCGTCGGGGATGCCCCACGATGTGGCGCGCGCCTTGTCCTCGCCGATGAAGGCGACGCGCACGGCCGGAAGGTGCGCCTTCACCTCCTCCGGCTTGTCGATCTCGAGGACCTCGAAATACGACAGAAAGTGGTCAACCTCCAATTTCGCCGGTTTCTCCCAGAAGCTGGTGATCCGCGGCCGGAACAGCTTCGGGCGGCGGCCGGCGCGCACGAGGATCGCGCAGTCGGCTTCGGAGAGCGGGATGAAGTGGTGGAAGTGCGGCGTCGGGCGGAGCGGCCAGTACTGGTCGTCGAAGTCGCTGCGCTTCTTCAGCGAGCCCGAGTGGATCACGAGCGCGTCGTAGCCGGCCGCGGCGAGGAGCGGCGCGGTGCGGCGGTCGAGGTCGAGGAGATGGTCGCGATAGAGCGCGTCGAGCCGGGCGAGGTCCATGGTCGTTTCCTGCCTTGCGCCGACCGCTTCGGAGTTCGCGTCGCGGGCGCGCGCGGCCGGCCGGTGGCGCGGAACTATAGCACCGCGCCGAGCGCGTCCCGGCGACCGCCCGCGCTCAACCCGGCTTGCGCCGGTGGGGCACCTTGTCGAGCGCTTCGTCGACGATCGCCGGGCCGGTCGCGCCCTCGAGCTCCGCCTCGGGCGAGAGCAGGATGCGGTGGCCGAGCACCGGCCCCGCGAGGCGCTTCACGTCGTCGGGGAGCACGTAATCGCGGCCGCCCAGCAGCGCGCGGGCGCGCGCGGCGTGCACCAGCGCGAGCGCGGCGCGCGGCGAGGCGCCGAGCGCGACCCGTCGGTGCGAGCGGGAGAAGCGCACCAGCGCCAGCACGTAGTCGAACAGCTCGTCGTCGACGTGCACCGCGTCGGCGAGGCGCTGCAGCGCGAGCACGTCGGGCGGCGAGAGCACCGCCTTCACCTCCTCGAGCGGCCGGCTGTACGTCACGAGCATCTGCTTCTCGACGGCGGGCTCGGGGTAGCGCATCTGGAGCTTGACCAGGAAGCGATCGAGCTGCGCCTCGGGCAGCGGGTAGGTGCCCTCGTGCTCGATCGGGTTCTGCGTCGCGAGCACCATGAACGGCGGCGAGAGCGGCATCGTCTGGCCGTCGATGGTGACCTGCCCCTCCTGCATCGCCTCGAGCAGCGCCGACTGCGTCTTCGCCGGGGCGCGGTTGATCTCGTCGCCGAGCACCACCTGCGCGAAGACCGGACCGTGGCGCAGCACGAACTGCGACGAGGCGCGATCGAGCACGGTGGTGCCGGTGATGTCGGAGGGCAGGAGGTCGGGCGTGAACTGGATGCGGCGGAACGAGCAGCCCGCGGCGACGGCGAAGCTCTTCACCAGCGTCGTCTTCGCCACGCCGGGCACGCCCTCGAGGAGCACGTGGCCGCGCGCCAGGAGGCAGGTGAGGAGCGCCTCGATCGTCTCGGCGGGACCGAGCCACGCCTTGCCGACCTCGGCGGCGACGCGGGCGGTGGCGTCGGCGACCCGTGACAGCGTGTCGTGCTCGAGCTGCGTGGTGGCCATCAGGTGGTCGCCCTCTCTTCCAGCCGGTCGAACAGCTCGACGGCGAGTCGGTGCAGCCGCGCGAGTTGGCGGCGCGACACCCACGCGTCGCCGTGAGGGACAAGCCCGCCAAAGCGGGCTGCTCCAAGTCCCGACGGCGCGCCCGGCTCGGCGCGCTCGGGGATCCGTTTCAGCTCGAGCCAGAGCGCCCGCGCGGCCTCGCCGGCGGCCGCGCCGCGACGGCGCGCCACCGCGGCCGCGACCTCGCCGGGCGACAGGAGGCTCGCCGGCTCGCCGATC
>JAJXSP010000485.1 GCA_021784515.1 Myxococcales bacterium
TCGATTGCACCTACGCCAACTACGCCAGCGCGAACAACAACACGCCCTACTGCTATCCGAACACCTACACCACCAACGTCGGCTTTCTCTCACCGAAGGGCGATGGAAAATGGGGCCAGTCGGACCTCATGGGCAATGTGTGGGAGTGGAACCTGGACTGGTATCAGAGTAACTATACGAATGTTCAGCAGTGCACAAACTGTTGCAATTTGCAAGACGCTTCCTATCGGGTGCTCCGGGGCGGCGACTTCAGCGGTGGTCCGTCGGGCCTCCGTTCCGCCTCCCGCCTCGACGACGCCCCGGCCGGTCGCGGCGCCTACGTCGGTGCTCGCTGCTCCAGGACAAAGTAGAGATCTGGTCGGACCACCGGACCATCCAACCACGCTGATGAACCCCTTGATTCTTGATCCTTCAACCCTTGACAAGAAGAGCTTCTTGTGCGCGGCGACGCCCCGAATTCACAACGGGAGAGACCCGGGGGTCCGGGGTCGGAGCCCCCGGCGACGAAAACTCCATCCCAGTCGCCGCCGCTCCTAGTGGCCGGCGGCTGAAGCTGCGGGCAACCGGTTTGGGAAGGCCCGCCTGCACGGGCCTCGGACGACGCATCGCCCGTCTACCGCTGCGGTGACCAGCCCGGCCGTTTGGAAAGCCCGCCGCGCGCCTCGGGCGACGGGTCAGGGCCCGAAACCGACCGCGGGTCAGGGCTCGAAATCGGGGGCGAGGCGGGCGGATGCGTGGTGGCGCTGCTGGCCCTGGGGACGTCGTCGGCGGCAGGCATGGGGGAGGCCGCGGCATGGGGTGGGACGTTGCTCGGTGTCACGCTCCGCGGACGCTCACCCCCACGCTCACGCTCACGCTCACGCTCACGCTCACGCTCACGCTCACGGACAGAGCGGCCGGCCCGGGGGAACCTTTCTCACCCCCGTGGGGCACTGGCGCTCGCGGCCGGCCCGGGGGAACCTTTCTCACCGCCGTGGGGCACTGGCGCTCGCGGCCGGCTGCATTACAGGGCCTGCATGGCCGACGACGATCCGGGATGCGCGCCTCCGATTTCGTTCCAGACCCACCCGTCGCGCTATCGCCACTGGCGCCTCGCCGTCGCCGGTGAGACGGCGCGCCTCGGGTTGGCGGTGGATCCCGCGCACCCGCTCCGCGCGGGCTACGACCTGAAGCTCAACTCCTACGACCTCGCCGTCGACATCGAGCTTTGCGACGCGGTGCAGCGCCTCCGCTTCGAGCACCCCGAGGTGAAGGTCGTCGTCGTCACCAGCGACCGCGACCGCGTGTTCTGCGCCGGCGCGAACATCTTCATGCTCGCCTCGTCGGGCCACCCCTTCAAGGTCAACTTCTGCAAGTTCACCAACGAGACGCGCCTCGCCATCGAGGATGCCAGCGCGCACTCGGGGCAGCGCTACCTCGCGGCGTGCAACGGCACCACCGCCGGCGGCGGCTACGAGCTGGCGCTCGCCTGCGACGAGATCGTGCTCGTCGACGACGGCAGCTCGGCGGTGAGCCTGCCCGAGGTGCCGCTGCTCGGCGTGCTGCCGGGCACGGGCGGCCTCACCCGGCTCGTCGACAAGCGCAAGGTGCGGCGCGACCTCGCCGACGTCTTCTCGACGGTGGCCGAGGGCGTCAAGGGGCGCCGCGCCGTCGAGTGGAGGCTGGTGGACGCGGTCGCCCCGCGCTCGCGCTTCGACGCCGAGGTGAAGGCGCGCGCCGCGGCGCTCGCCCGCACCGTCGACGAGGCCCGCGGGCCCGGCATCGCGCTCGATCCGATCGAGCCCGAGATCGGCGACCGCTTTCTCACCTACCGCTACGTCACCGTCACGCTCGATCCGGCGCGCCGCACCGCCGAGCTGACCGTGCGCGCGCCCGCCGAGCGGGAGCCCTCCACCGCCCCGGAGTTCGAGCAGCGCGGGGCCCAGGCCTGGGCGCTGCGCGCCTTCCGCGAGCTGGACGACGCGCTCCTCCGCCTGCGCTTTTCGCACGAGGAGATCGGCGTGGTGCTGCTCCGGACGCGCGGCGACTCGGCGAAGGTGCGCGCCGTGGACGCCGCGCTCGCCCGCCACGGCGACCACTGGCTGGTGCGCGAGATCGTGCTCCACATGGCGCGCGTGCTGCGCCGCCTCGACCTCACCGGACGCAGCTTCTTCGCCGTCGTCGATCGCGGCTCGTGCTTTTTCGGCTCGCTCCTCGAGCTGGCCCTCGCCGCCGACCGCGTCTACCTGCTCGACGACGCCGCGGTGGCCATCGCGACGAGCGCGCTCAACGCCGGCGCGCTGCCGATGACGCACGGCCTCGCGCGGCTCCAGGCGCGCTTCCTCGCCGACCCCGAGCGCGTCGATGCTGCATTGCAGCACAAGGGGCCGATCGACGCCCGCGCCGCCGCGCGGATGGGGCTGTGCACCGTCGCCGCCGACGAGATCGACTTCCCCGACGAGCTGCGCGTCGCCGTCGAGGAGCGCGCCAGCCTCTCGCCCGACGCGCTCACCGCGATGGAGGCGAGCCTGCGCTTTTGCGGCCCCGAGACGATGGAGACGAAGGTCTTCGGCCGCCTCACCGCCTGGCAGAACTGGGTCTTCTCCCGGCCCAACGCGACCGGGCCGCGCGGCGCCCTCTCGCTCTACGGCCGGCCCGAGCGCGCGCAGTTCGACTGGAGGAGGACCTGATGGACATCGACCTCGACGCCCGCATCCCGAACAACGTCCACCTCTCGTCGGACAAGCGCCTCCAGCGCGCGCTCGAGCAGTGGCTGCCGAACTACCTCGGCTGGTGGCGCGAGGTCGGCCCGTCGGGCTGGCAGGCCGCCGACGTCTACCTGCGCACGGCGATCTCCGTCGAGACCGACGGCTGGGCCCACTTCGGCTACGTGAAGATGCCCGACTACCGCTGGGGCATCTTCCTCACGCCGCCCGAGCCGGGGCGCACCATCGGCTTCGGCGACCACCTCGGCGAGCCGGCGTGGCAGGAGGTGCCGGGCGAGCTGCGCAACATGCTGCGACGCATCATCGTCACGCAGGCCGACACCGAGCCCGCCTCCGTCGAGCAGCAGCGCATGCTCGGCGACACCGCGCCCTCGCTCTACGACCTGCGCAACCTCTTCCAGGTGAACGTCGAGGAGGGGCGCCACCTGTGGGCGATGGTCTACCTGCTCCAGTCGTACTTCGGCAAGGACGGGCGTGAGGAGGCCGAGGGGCTGCTCGAGCGGCGCTCGGGCGATCGCGACAAGCCGCGCATCCTCGGGGCGTTCAACCAGCCGATCGAGAGCTGGCTCGACTTCTTCCTGTTCACGATGTTCACCGACCGCGACGGCAAGTACCAGCTGTGCGCGCTCTCGGAGTCCGGCTTCGATCCGCTCGCGCGGACCTGCCGCTTCATGCTCACCGAGGAGGCGCACCACATGTTCGTCGGCGAGACCGGCGTCGACCGGGTGGTGCAGCGCACCTGCGAGCTGATGAAGGAGGCGCCCGTCGAGGGCCAAGCCCGCCAAAGCGGGCTGCTCCAGGGCCCGACTGGCGACGTGCGCGAGCGCGGCGGCATCCCGCTCGAGACGCTCCAGCGCTACGTCAACCACTGGTTCTCCTGGTCGGAGGATCTCTTCGGTTCGGAGATCTCCACGAACGCGTCGGACTTCTTCTCCTCGGGGTTGAAGGGTCGCTACAAGGAAGCGCACTACGCGGACCACCGCGCGCTCGAGGGCCGCTATCGCATGGAGGTGGTGGAGGGCGACCGGATCGTCGACAGGGAGGTGCCGCTGCGCAACGCGATGAACGAGGCGCTCCGCGACGGCTACATCGACGACTGCCAGCGCGCCGTCGACCGCTGGAACCGCACCCTCGAGCGTCACGGCGTCGCCTTCCGGCTGCGCCTGCCGCACCGCCGCTTCCACCGCCACCAGGGGATCCACGCCGGCCGCAACTTCGATCCCGAGGGCCGCCCGCTCGACGAGGCGGCGTGGGCGGCGAACCGCGATCGCTGGCTCCCGAGCGAGGCCGATCGCGCTTCGGTGCAGGGCCTGATGGCGCCCTGCCTCGAGCGTGGGAAGATCGCCGGCTGGATCGCGCCCCCGGCGAAAGGCATCAACGGCCAGCCGTTCGATTTCGAGTACGTCCGCCGCTGAAGAAAACCGGGTATCCTCCGCGCGTCACCGCGCCCGCATGCCTCCGCTCCCCACATCGATCACCATCGCGCTGGACGACGAGGGCCAGACCCTCGCCGCGGTGGTGCGCCGCCACGGCCTCGCCGCGACCTGGAGCGAGGCGAAGCGGCTCGTGGAGCGGGGAAAGCTGTTCGTCGACGGCGCGGTGGTCACCGCCCCGGCGCAGCGCCTCGCGCGCGGCAGCACGATCGATCTGCGGCCGACGGCGCGCGTGCCGCAGCCGCC
>JAJXSP010000041.1 GCA_021784515.1 Myxococcales bacterium
ATGGGTGCACGATGACCACCGGAAGCGGTCTCTCGACACCGGCGTCCCGATCCGGGTTCAGCAGAACATCGCAGCATCATTGCCGAACCTCGGAGTCGCCGCGTGACTTGGGCCGATCTGCACCCATCTCGTTTCCGTTTCCCACGGTAACGTCGACGTTCTCTTCAATCAGGGCAACGGCGCCTTCGTCGCTGGCCAGAGCTATTTCGCCGGCTACTCCGTCGGACGTCCCATCGCCGTCGGCGATCTCGACGGCAACGGAAAGCCCGACATCGCCGCCGTCAACACCGCGGGCAGCGTCAGCGTCCTCCTCAATCAGGGCAACGGCGCCTTTTCCGCAGTCCCCAGCTATCCGCCCGGTGGAATGCCGGCGATCGGCGATTTCGACGGCGATGGCAAGCCCGATCTCGTCGTTACCGACGCGAATGGGAACAGCGTCCGCGTCCTTCTGAATCGGGGCAACGGCGCGTTCGCCGCCGCCAGCTACGGCGTTGGAAAATACCCGAATGCGATCGCGGTCGCCGATTTCGATGGCGACGGGGCGATCGATCTCGCGGCCGCCAACGAATTCGACAACAGCGTGAGCCTCCTTCTGAACCGGGGCGGCGGCGCGTTCGCAGCGGCGGTCAATTACCCGGTCGGCAGTTCTCCCAGTTCGCTGGTGGCCGGCGACTTCGACGGTGACGGGAAGGCCGACCTCGCCGTCGTCAAGGCCGACAGAAACGACGTGAGCGTCCTCCTCAACCAGGGCAAAGGCGCCCTGGCTCCCGCCGTCGACTACGCCGTGGGCAGGCAGCCTCTTTCCATCGTTCTTGGCGACTTCGACGGCGACGGCAGGCTCGATCTCGCTACGAGCGATGGTTCGGACAGCGCGGTGTCCATCCTGCTGAACCGGGGAAAAGGAGGCTTCGCCATGGCCGTCCAATACCCTGCCGGGCTGAATGGCGTGGCCCTCGCGGCCGGCGACTTCAATGGAGATGGCGCGCCCGACCTCGCGGTGACGGACGGCTTCGCCAACATGACGAACCTGCTCCTCAACAAGGGAAACGGAACGTTCCAGGCGCCAGCGAAGTTCAGCGGTGGAGGGGCCTCCCTCGCCGCCGGCGATCTCAACGGCGACGGCAGGCTCGATCTCGCAGTCGGTGGCCCCATCTACACTCTGCTGGGCCTTGGTGACGGCACCTTCGCCGCTGCGCTCGCACTTCCGAGGATGCCCGGTGGATCCGTGGCGATTGGCGATCTCAACGGCGATGGCAGGCAGGACCTCGTGATGGGCGGCGGCCTGACGGTGTTCTTCAATTCCGGCCTTTCGTGCCAGTGATCCGAAGAAGGCGCCGCACCCGACGACGCCGGCGGCTACGGGAGCGCGGTCGAATAGACGCCGTTCTGGAACGAGAACGGCGTCGCCGTGCCCCGGCGGATCGCGACGAGCGCCTGGCCCGCGACGGTCGCGGAGATGATCGGCTTGTTCAGCTCGACGGGCGAACCGCCCGCGACAGCGGCCACCTCCAGCGTGCCGGCCCCGCCGGCGTCGCTATTTCCGAGCAGGACGAGCCGGTTGCTGTCCGGCGAGAACGCGTACCAGGAGGTCGCCGGGGCGATCATCGTCACCGATCCGTCGGCGGTCTTGGCGACATCCAGCGTACCGTTCCCATTCGCGTCCACCCCCGTGAGGAAGGCCACCCGGCTACTGTCCGGCGAGAACGTCACCTGGGCATACACCACGTTCGTCCCGAGCTGCATCGGCGACGGGTTCGCGACGGCCGACAGCTCGAGCGTCCCGTTGCCCTTCATGTCCTGATTCGTGAGGAACGCCAGCGAGCGGCTGTCCGGCGAGAAGTCGACGTCGAGGCCCACTCCCATCGCCACCGGCACCGGCGACGGGTTGGCGAGGGCCGTCACCTCCAGGGTGCCCACCCGGTTCGCGTCCACGCCCGTGGTGAACGCCAATTCGCTGCCGTCCGGGGACACGACGTAGCGGCTGTACCCGGTGCCCGAGGCCACCAGCACCGGGGTCGGATTCGCGATCGCCGCGGTGAAGAGCGAGCCGCCGTTGTCGCCCGTGCCGAAGACGAGGCGGGCGCTGTCCGCCGTGAGGTTGAAGGAGCCCACGCCCACGCCCTGCGAGACGGTGGTGATCGCCGCGCCCGGCACGGTGGCCAGCTCGAGGGTGCCGTGCCCGTTGGCGTCCTTGTTGGCGAGGAAGGCGAAGTGGCTTCCGTCTGCCGAGAACTCATCGTCATAGGAGTCGAACACGTTGGTGGAGACGGTCGTGGACTGGCCGGTCGCGGCGGAGACGATCTCGAGCGTACCGGCGTACCCGGTGTGGTTGTCCACGAAGGTCGCGCCCGAGATGACGGCGAGCCGCGTGTCGTCCTTCGAGAACCAATAGTCCCCCGCGCTGGTGGCGACCTGCATGGGAGCGCCGCCGGCCAGGGTGGTGAGTTCCAGCGTGCCGATCCCGTTCGCGTCCGCGTTCGCCAGGAAGGCGAGGTGTCCGCCCTGTCGCGCGACGTCGAAGGAGTACACGTCGGTCCCCACCTGAACGGCGTTGCCGCCGGAGACGGGGGCGATGGTCAGCGTCCCGTTACCGTTGGCGTCCTCGTCCGCGAGGTAGACGAGCAGCGTGCTGTCCGGGCTGAAGTCGAACGCTCTCGGGCCCACGCCGGCGGCGACCTTCACGGCCGCGCCGCCCGGCAGCGGGGCGAGCCAGAGCGTGCCGTACCCGTTGGCGTCCTCGTCGGTGAGGAAAGCGACGTGGCTGGTGTCCGACGAGACGATGATCGTGGCGCCGTCCGCGGTGTTCGAGGCGAGCAGCTCCCGGCCGGCCGGCAGCTCGATGGGCGCGAACGGATAGGAGGCGTTCGCATCTTGAATCGAGACGCGGCCGTCCGGGCCCACGGTGAGCGATGGAATGGCCCCCGCGTACTCCAGCTTCGCCCCCACGGGGGAACCGGCATTCGCGGGGAGCGAGGCGCTCTTTGCGAAGGCGAGGCTGTAGGGGCCCGCGGAGAGCCCGCTGAATCCGTAGCTCCCGTCCGCGCCGGTCGTGGCCATGCGCGTGACGTCCTTCCCCGTGAGCATCACCGCCACGCCCGACGGATCGACGCCACCGATGAGCGTGACGGAGCCCGCGAAGGAGATCCCCGCATCGACCGGCCCGGCGTCCGTCTGGGACGAGCCGGACTGACTGCAGGCGCCCCCGCAGAGGGCGAAGAGGAGAGCGGCCAGGGAATGACGCATCGATTTCTCCTGTCGGCTTTCAGCTGCCTTCGGTGTTGACGAGCGAAGAGGTGCGGCGTGGAACCGCCCGCTCCCAGGTATTGCACACGCCTGCGGCTCGCGCGAGCGATTTGTCCCCCCCCCCGCGCGCGCTCCACCACCCGCCGTCGGTCCGCGACTGGAAACGACCCCAGGGCTGCCGCCGCTACTGCGGTGCGACGGTGAAGCTGCCCATCGGATTGTTGGTCATCGCGTCGTAGGCGGTCAGCACGAGGTTGCCGTTGGCCACCTGCTCGACGGTGGCGTAGCCGTACCAGGTGAAGTTCTGGGCGAGCGGCGCGCCGCCATTGCCGATGATGAACGTACGCCCGGAGCCGTCGTTCCAGTGGTCCTGGCGGAACTCGTGGGTATGGCCGGTGAGGTGGAGCGTGTATTTGTGCGCCTTGACGATTCCCGAGATGGTCTGGAAGTCGGGCATGTCGGTATTGTCGAGCGGATGGTGGCGCACGACGATGGTGTATTTGGCATTCTTGTCCGCGTCGCCGAGCGTCTGCTCGAGCCACGTCTTTTGCGCCTGCGACCAGGCGTTGTCGGCGATGAAGACGAAGCGCGCCAGCCCGGCGTCGGTCTGGATGTCGACGCTGTAATAGGGCTTCGACGAGATCGGCGCGAGGGCATTCATGAAGGCGCGGAAGTTCACCGTCTCGAAGCCGCCGACCGCGCAATAGTTGGGGTTGGTCATCGAGACGCAATCATGGTTTCCCAAGGTGAGGAACGTGGTCTTTCCGGCGAGGTGCTTCGTCGCCGCCACGTAGTACCCCATCTGGGTGTCGGCCATGTTTTGCGTGCCGTTCTGGCAGACGAACATGTGGTCGCCGAGGTCGACGGCGAACTCGACCTTGGCGGCATTCATTTGATCGTAGATTTGATTGATGACCTGGGTCGGATACTCCTGGTCCATGTTGCAGTCTGTGCCGCGCGTGTCGCCGTTCATCGCGAAGAAGAGGCGGCTCACCTTGCCGCCGGAGGGGCCGACCGAGCCGGTGATCGGCGCGAGCGCGAGATCGGGCGGCGGCGCGGTGGCGAGGTCGACCGGCTTGTGGCGGGCCATGTCGCGCGGCGGTCCGGCGATGGCCATGTCCACGGACTCGGCCGGCTCGGTGGCCAGGTCGAGGGAGTCGCCGATGGACCCGGGCGTCGCGTCGCCACACCCGACCGCGCCGAGCCCGAGGCAGAACATGGCGATCGACGATCGCCGGATCGCATTTTCTCCGTTCATTCGCGACATGGTCCTCCGTCCTCCATGACGCGGGGAAGCCCGGCCCTTCGGAAATTCTGCCCTGCCCGGCGGCGGCCGCGGTCCCCGCCCCGGGCCAGGCTCCCGCGCGATGGACACCTGCCGCAACTTCGTCGGCGGGCGCGGGATGGAGTCGGCGTCCGCGCAGCGCGTGCCCAATTGGAACCCCGCGGACACCGACGACGTGCTCGGCGAGGTCGCGCACCAAGCGCCGTGCTACCGTGACACCACCGATGCGGACGCTCCTCGTGCTGCTGGCGATCGCGGGCCCGGCGTGGGCGGAGGCCGGCGCGACCGACGACGGCGCCCCGCCGCGTCGCGACGCCGCCGAGGTCGCGCGCGACGGCGCATTCCTTCCCCAGACGATGGCCGCGCGGATCGGCGACCAGCGCGTCCTCGGGATGGTGATGGCCGGCTACGACAGCGCGCCGGGCAGCCAGGGCGGCACCGTCAGCGCCGTCGTCGAGGGCGCGCTCGACCGCCGCGTCGCGATCCGCGTCGGCGTGGACTCGCTCGTCGACGCCGGCGTCAACTCGCGCACCATCGCCACGGTCGGCGTGCGGATCGGCCTCCTGCGCCAGGAGCAGCAGGGCGTGGACGTCGCCGTGGCGGCCTCCTACAAGACCCAGGGCCTCACCGAGACGACGGGCGAGATCGAGCTGGCCGTGCTCGCCTCCCGTCGCTGGGACCACCTCGGGTTGTACGGCAACCTGGTCTACGGGCAGGGCTTCGCCTCGGCGGAGCGCGACGGCGGGGTGCGGCTGGCGCTCCTCTACGGGCTCGGCGACCACGTCAACCTCGGCCTCGACGCGGGCTGCCGCTTCGACCTCGGCGACGGCGGACCGGCGACCCGGGTGCCGGGCGAGCTGGACTTCGACCTGCTCGCCGGACCGGTCGCGATGGTGGCGCTCGGGCCGGTGCTGCTTCAAGCGCAGGTGGGGCCGCACGCCGTGGTCCCCGACGGGACCAACCTCTTCGCGACGGGCGTGGCGGCGATGGCCGGCCTCGGCGCGACCTTCTGATCGGTCAGACTCAGAAGGTGCGCTTGGAGTCGAGGAGCAGCGTCACCGGGCCGTCGTTCACCAGCTCCACGTCCATCATCGCGCGGAAGCGGCCAGTCTCGACGGGCAGGCCGGCGGCGCGCAGGCGCGCGACGAAGGCGTCGTAGAGCTTCTCGGCGGCGACCGGCTCGAGCGCCTCGATGAACGACGGGCGGCGCCCCTTGCGGCAGTCGCCGTAGAGCGTGAACTGGCTCACCGCGAGCACCGCGCCGCCGACGTCGGCGAGGGCGCGGTTCATCTGGCCGTTCTCGTCGGCGAAGACCCGCAGGCCGGCCACCTTGTCGGCGAGCCACTCCACGTCGGCCGCGCCGTCGCCGGTGCCGGCGCCGACCAGCACGAGGAAGCCGCGGGCGATCCGCCCGACCACCGCGCCGTCGACGCGCACCTCGGCGCGGGAGACGCGCTGCACCACCGCTCGCATGGGCGTGCAGGTAGCAGAGCGCCTCGGGCGTGTCAAAGCGCGAGCGGCGGGCGCGTCGCCCTGCGGCTATCATCCGCGCGTGGCCCCGCTCCGTCCTCTGGCGATCGCGCTGCTGCTCGCGGGGACGCCTGCGCTCGGGGCGCCGCGGATCGCGCCGCGGCTGCGCCTCGTCGTCGAAGGGCGGGCGCCGGCGCGCGAGCTCGAGGGCAGCGACGGGCGGATCGCCGTGAGCGTGCGCCTCGACGGGGCGAGCGTCGCCGACCTGGTGGCGGCGGGCTTCGACGTGCGCCCCGGCGCTGGATCGATCGCCTTCGCGCGGGTCACCCCGGACGAGCTGCGTCGCCTCGCCGCGCACCCCCGCGTGCGCGCGCTCGAGCCGTCGCTGCGGCTGCGGCCGTCGCTCGATCGCTCGGCGCCGCTCACCGGGGCGCCCGCGGCCCGCGCTTCGCTCGGCCTCGACGGGCGCGGCACCCTCGTCGGCGTGGTGGACACCGGCTGCGACCTCCGCCACCCCGACCTGCGCACGCCCGACGGCCACTCCCGCGTCGTCGCGCTGCTCGACCTCGCCCACGCCCGCGACGGGCGCCACGCCGACCTCCCCGACTACGCCGGCGGCCGTGTCTTCTTCGGCGACGAGATCGACGCCTGGCTCGCCGCCGAGGAGAGCGGCATGACCCCGACGCTGCCCGTCGACGAGCGCGACCTCGACGGCCACGGCACGCACGTCCTCGGCATCGCCGCCGGCAACGGCAGCGGCACGGGCAACGGGCTGCCCGCCGGGCGCTACGTCGGGATGGCGCCCGGTGCGTCGATCGCCTGCGTGGAGGCGGCGCGCGACGGCCACGGCTTCTCCGAGGAGGACGTGGTGGCCTCGGTGCGCTTCGTGGCGGACCGCGCGCAGGCGCTCGGGCTCCCCGTCGCGATCAACCTCAGCCTGAGCGGCGAGGGCGGCCCGCACGACGGCTCGACCAACTTCGAGGAGGCGCTGGCGGCGCTCGCGCCCTCCGACGGCGCGGGGCGCGTGCTCGTCGTCGCGGCGGGCAACGATGGCGGGCGCGACCTGCACGCGGGCGGCGACGCGCTCGATGGCCACCTGGAGATCGCCACGCCCTTTCCCACCGACGCGAGCACCGGCGAGGCGATCGACCTCGACCTGTGGTTCTCCGGCGCGCCGCCCTCGGTGACGCTGGTGGCGCCCGACGGCCACGCCTTCGGGCCGGTCGCCTCGGGCGGCAAGCTCGACGACAGCGAGGCGGCGGGCAGCGTGACGATCGACAACGCCTCGGCCGGGGTCGATCCGCTCGATGGGCGCTGGGAGAGCTACCTCCAGGTGCGCGGCGCGTCCGGCGCCGCTCCGGCGGGCGGCACGTGGAAGCTGGTTTTCGACGGGAAGGTGGACCGCTGGGACGCCTGGCTGCTCGGCGTTCCGGTGGGCGCCGCGGAGCCGCGCTTCGCCGACCACCTCGACGAGGACGGCCGCGCCGAGACGCCGGCCTTCACCCGCCCGGCGATCACCGTGGGCTCGTTCGTGAGCCGGAACGAGTGGACCAACCGCGACGGCATGCCGATCGCCCGCTCGACGGTGGTGGGGCTCAGCTCGTCGTTTTCGGGCACCGGGCCGACGGCCGACGGGCGCTTCCTGCCCGACCTCGCCGCGCCGGGCGAGTTCATCGCCTCGACGCTGTCGCGCGACGCGGCCCCCGAGCTGTGCACGCCGGCCTGCGCGCCCAACCCGGACTCGGTGTTCTTCGTCGCGGGCACGCCCGCCTACCTGTGGGCCGACGACGGCGTGCACGGCGTGCTGCGCGGCACCTCGCAGGCCGCGCCGCACGTGACCGGCGCGGCGGCGCTGCTCTTCCAGCTCGATCCGACGCTCACCGCCGAGGCGATGCGCGAGCTGCTGCGCGCCTCCGCGCGCCCCGCCGCCGGCGAGCCGGGATACTCGACGCGCGAGGGCTTCGGGCGCCTCGACGTGCTCGGGGCCGCGGGCTTGCTGCAGCGCAACATGACCGGGGCGGCCGACGCGGCGCAATCGTCGGTCGGGGTGAGCCGCGATGCGCTGGCGCCCTCGCCGTCGGCGACCGTCCTGGTGAGCGTGGTCCCGCGCGACGCGGCGGGCGCTCCGCTCGGCCCCGGCCACACGGTCGCGATACAAGCGTGGGACGACCGCACCTCGTACCACGCGCCGTGGAGCGGGCCGACGCGCGACGCGGGGTGGGGCCGCTACGAGCGCGAGCTTCGCGCCGACGGTCCGCTCGGCGCCGCGCTGGCGGTGAACGCCACCGTCGACGGCGTGGCGATCTCCGCGCACCCGACGGTGTGGCTGGTGGCGAGCCGCGACGACATCGGGAGCGCCTCCTCGGACGGTGGTTGCGCGGTGGGCGGCCGCGGCGCCGCGCCCTGGCTCGCGCTCGCGATCGCCGCCGCCCTCGCGCTGCGCCCGCGCCGTCGGTGAATCGCATCCCGGGCGGGCGGGCGCCGCCGTTCGGGTCGTGCCTCCAGCGGAGCAGCGCCGCGCGCGCGCCGGGCAACCCGCGCCGCCGCAGGAGCGCCTGATGGAAGCCCATGCGTGACGCCTTGCTTCGCCCAGGGTCGGGCGCTACCATCCGCCCTCCCATGGGGCTCCGTCTCCCCCTCGTCGCGGCTGCGGTCGCGCTCGTCGCCGGCTGCGCGCACAACATCGGCGACTCCTGCACGACCAACGTCGACTGCGACCCGCTCGGCACGCGGTTCTGCGACGTCTCGGCGCCCGGCGGCTACTGCACCGTCGAGGGATGCGACGCCACGCCCGTCCTCAACAGCGACGGCACGACCACGTTCCAGGACACCTGCCCCCCCGAGGCGGTGTGCATCCGCTTCTTCCATCAGATCGCCGACGAGTCGTGCGATCCCGCCAAGGTGCCCAACGGATGCCGGCCCGACGAACGCTGCCTGTGCGACCAGTCCGATCCCGCCACCGGCGCCTGCATCGCGCCCGCCGGCACCGACGGCGGCGTGGCGCCGGCGTTCGCGCACTGCGCGCCCGAATCGAGCGAGCTTCGTGACTGCATGTACTCGTGTACCAGCAACAGCGACTGCCGAAGCCCCGGCTACGAATGCCGCACCACCGGCAGCCTGGGCGCCGAGCCGGTTCCGCGCGGCGAGACGGTCACCACCGGACGCACGGGCGACGGCGGCGTGATCCTCGGCGGGCTCCCCGTCGGCATCCCGGCCAGCTTCTGCGTCAAGAGCGCGCCCTCCTTCACGCCGCCGCCCGACGGCCCGCCGCCCCAGCCCACCGACGGCGGGCCGGGAGGCTAGGACCTCACGGCGGAAATCTCGATGGATTCGATCGTCGCTTCATCCCGCATGGCTTCGTTGCTCCTCAGTCAGTTGCCTGCAATCCGCTTCCCTCGTCGCGCCTCGCCCAGCGGGCGCATCGACGCTCTCGGTCCAATCGATATTTCCGCCGCGCGGTACTAGTGGAGGCGTTCGTCCTCCGGCGCCTCGGCACGAGCCTGCTGGCGGTGTTCGGGGTCTCGCTGCTGGTCTTCCTGCTGGTCCACCTCATCCCCGGCGATCCGGTCGACAACATGCTCGGCGAGGGCGCCGATCCGCGCGACAAGGCGGTGCTGCGCGCCTGCATGGACCTCGACCAGCCGCTGCCCGTGCAGTTCGGGCGCTTCCTGCGTCACGTCGGCGACGGCACGCTCGGCCACACCTGCCACGACCCGCTCCACCCGCGCACCGTGGCGTCGCTGATCGGCGAGGCGCTCCCGTCGACGGCGGCGCTGGCGGCGGCGGCGATGGTGGTGGCGCTGCTCCTCGCGCTGCCGCTCGGCGTGGCGGCGGCGCTGCGTCCTGGCAGCGCGCTCGACGCGGCGGCGACGGGCGTGTCGCTCGCCGGCATCTCCATGCCCGCGATGTGGCTCGGCCCGCTGCTGCTCGTGATCTTCTACATCGACCTGCGCTGGCTGCCCGGCCCCGCCGACGACGGCGGCCTCGCCGGGCTGGTCCTGCCGGCGGTGATGCTCGGCACGCACCTCATGGCGATGCTGGCGCGGATGACCCGCTCCTCGCTCCTCGATGTGACGGGCGAGGACTACATGCGCACCGCGCGCGCCAAGGGGCTCGGGCCGTGGTCGATCGTGGTGAAGCACGGCCTGCGCAACGCGCTGGTGCCGGTGATCACCGTCGCGGGAATCCAGTTCGGCTCGCTGCTCGCCGGTGCGGTGGTGACCGAGAAGGTCTTCGCGCGCCCCGGCATCGGGACGCTGCTCCTCGACGCGATCGCGCAGCGCGACTACCGCGTGGTGCAGGGCTGCACGCTGGTGACCGCCTGCACCTACGTCGTCGTCAACCTGCTGGTGGACCTCGCCTACGGCGCGGCCGATCCCCGCATCCGGATGAAATCGTGATGCGATCGCACCAACGGATTCCGCGTTCGCACCATTCGCGGGTGCGAGCGCACAAAGAATGATGCGAGCGCTCACGAAAATGGGGATCGGCCCGTCGGTGGGGGCGCTGCTGCTCGGGATGTTCCTGCTGCTCGCGCTGGTCGGCCCGGCGGTCGCGCCGCACTCGCCCACGGCGCAGGATCTCGATCACCTCCTCGAGCTGCCCTCGCACGCCCACTGGCTCGGCACCGACGAGAACGGCTGCGACGTGCTCTCGCAGATGCTCCACGGCGCGCGGCTGGCCGCGTGGATCTCGCTCCTCGTCACCGCGATCTCCCTCGGGGTCGGCGTCGCCTTCGGCACCGTCGCCGGCTACCTCGGCGGGCTGGTGGACGACCTGATGATGCGCGTGGTGGACATCCTGCTCGCCTTCCCCGGCATCCTGCTCAACCTCGCCATCGTCGCGCTGGTGCCGCGGCCCGGCGCGGTGCACCTCGTGTTCGCCCTGTGCGCCAACGGCTGGGTCGGCTACGCGCGGGTCGCGCGCGGGCAGGTGCTGGGGCTGCGCGAGCGCGAGTTCGTCCTGGCGGCGCGCGCCATCGGCGCCTCGCCGCTGCGGGTGATGGCGCTGCACGTGGCGCCGAACATCCTCACGCCGCTCGTCGTGCAGGCGACCTTCGGGTTCGCGTCGGTGATTCTGGTGGAGGCGAGCCTCTCGTTCCTCGGCGTCGGGCGGATGGTGAGCTACTCGTGGGGTTCGCTGCTGGCGCAGGGGACGACCTACCTGTGGCGAACGCAGCACCTCGCGCTCGCGCCGGGCGTGTGCATCGCCGCCGTGGTGCTCGGCTGCAACCTCCTCGGCGACGGGCTGCGCGATCGGCTCGACCCGCGGCGCCTCGCCTGCTGACGAAAGTCCACGCTTGACCGCACTGCCACGATGATTATCCAAGCAGCGGAGGTAGTGCGATGCGCAACCTTCGTTGGGTTTGGGCGCTGGCCCTCCCGCTCGCCGCTCCCGCGTTCGGCGACGAGACGAAGACGGCCACGGGAGCGAGCGAGGTCGCGCTCGCCCCGGCGACACTCGAGCGGCTGGCCGAGATGACGGCATGGCTGCCCGGCGGTACGGACGTGCGGGCCGCTCCGCCCCCGGAGCCCTCGCGGCTGGTCGACTGGCTGCTGCCGAAGCCGCGCTCCGAGGAGCCGACCAACGCCTCGTCCGTGAGCGACGAGAACGCGCGGGCCGCGCTGCCGCCGGCGGCGATCTGGTGGGCGCCGCAGCCGTTCCAGATCCGCTTCGCGTTCGACAAGACGGGCGGCTGACCGGCGCCGTCAGATCGTTCGCGAGAACACCGGCCGGTCGGCGCGCGTGGGCGCGAGGTAGGCGTCGAACTCCATCGCCACGTTGCGCATGAAGATGCGCCCGAGCGGGGTCAGCGTGATCCGCGTCCCGTCGACGGTGACGAGCCCCTCGCTCCGGTGGCGCGCCATCGCCTCCATCTCGCGCGGAAAGTGGGTCGCAGCGTCGGCCCCGAGGTCCACCTCGAGGTTGCACATGAGCTGCGTGATGACGCGGCGCCGGCGCAGGTCGTCGTCGCTCAACGTCATGCCGCGCGCCGTCGGCAGCGTCCCCGCGGCGACCGTCGCCTCGTACTCGAGGATCGGCCGCCCGTTCTGCGCGTAGGCGACGCCGAGGTCGCTGATGCCGGTGATGCCGAGCGCCACCGTCTCCACGCCGGCGTCGGTCATGTAGCCCTGGAAGTCGCGCCACAGCGTGCGCTTCTCCTGCGCCACCGCCAGTTCGTCGCCGGGGAGCGCGAAGTGGTCGAGCCCGATGGCGCGGTAGCCGGCGTCCGCGAAACCGTCGTGGAGGCGCCGGAACAGCTCGAACTTCTCCACCCCGCCGGGGATCTGCGCGACCGGCAGCCTTTTTTGATGCGTCCGCACCTCGGGCACGAAGGCGAACGAGAAGGCCGCGATCCGGTCGGGGTGGAGGGCGACGATCTGCGCCGCGGTGCGATCGATCGACTCGGGCGTCTGGTAGGGCAGCCCGTAGATCAGGTCCAGGTTGACGCTGCGGTAGCCCAGCTCGCGCGCCCCGTCGATCATCCGGCGCGTGTCCTCGACCGACTGGATGCGCCGCACCGCCTGCTGCACCTGCGCGTCGAAGTCCTGCACACCCATCGAGAGGCGGCGGAAGCCGTAGCCGGCGAGGAGCGCCAGCTGCTCGAGGCGCGTCACCACCGGATCGATCTCGACGGACAGCTCCGCCGTCGGCAGCACGGTGAAGCTGGCGGTGATGGCGTTCCACAGCGCGGTGAGCTGCCGCTCGTCGAGGAAGGTGGGCGTCCCGCCGCCGAGGTGGATGCGCGAGACCAGCCGCCGCGCGCCGAGCCGCGCCGCGACGAGCGCCGCCTCCTGGCCCACCGCCTCGAGGTAGCGATCGGCCTTGGCGCGGTCGCGGGTGACCACGACGTTGCAGCCGCAGTAGGTGCACATCTCCTGGCAGAACGGGATGTGGATGTAGAGCGAGACCGGCTTGTCGGGCGTCGCCGCGCCGGCGCGCTCGAGGGCCGCGGCGAAGTCGGTCGCGCCGTAGCGATCGCTCCATTCGGGGACGGTCGGATAGCTCGTGTAGCGGGGCCCGGCGACGTCGTGGCGGCGCAGGGTGTCGGCGTCGAGCGGGGGAAGACGGTTCATCGGGCTCCTCTACGTGGCGTTCGTGCGGACCGGCGCCCGCCTGCGCTGCATCAAGCAGGCTCGCCGAGTCGCTCTAGCACATGATAGCGCTCGGCGTCGCTCAAGAGCGCATCGACGCGCGGGAAGAGCAGCAGCTCCTCCTTGAGGTGGTGCTCCGGCATCACCGCGGCGAGGCGACCGCGCCATTGCGCCAGGGCCTCGTCATCGCCCTGCGCCAGGGCCTCGTCGATCGCCTCGGCGGCTTCGAGGAGCAAGCGGTGCTCGTGGCGCATCGTGGCGGTGGCGCGGCGGATCGACGGTGCGCCGTCGAAGAGCGGATAGACCACCACCTCCTCGAGGCGCTGGTGCATGGCCAGGCGCGTCTTCAGCTCGGCGCTGGCCAGGCGCGCTTCCCGGGGGCGGAACCTTTCCACCAGCCCGAACAGCCGATCGTAGCCCGCGCGAAGCTCGCGATGGGTTGCCGTCAGCCGCTCGGTGATGTTCGCCCCACCCGTCGTCGACTGCCAGCTCATGCCCGCTCCGTCCTGGGCGCACCGCCCGCGTCGGGTGAGGCACCCCTCGTACCAGAGCGCCCGGCGCACGGTTCCCCTCGGACACCGCGTCGTGTGATTTTCCGTCGTGCCGTGGCTGACCGAAACATTTTCGGCGGGGCGAACCCGCTACGCAGGAAGTGCAGAGCTCGAGGCGACGCGCGCCTCGAGAGGGGCAAATCGACCCGGGCCGACGACGGGAGCGCACGGCTTCAGGGCCCGGCGACCTCCCCGAGCAGCGCGACGAGCGCCGGATCGCTCTCCTCGAGGACGCGGCCCGCGATCGGGAACAGCGCCTGCCGCTCCTTCTGCTCGTGGGTGTGCAGCGCCGCCAGCAGCTCGCGCAAGGTTCCGACGGCGCCGGCCCGGTTGTCGTGGGCGAGGTCGCGCTCCACCTCGGCCAGCAGGGCGCGGATCGCCTGGTGCTCACGCCGCAGCGTCGCGGTGAGGCGGAACTCGGGGTCCTGCACCTGCCGCTCGACGGCAGGGAAGATCAGCTCCTCCTCGAGGCGGAGGTGGTTGCGCAGGCGGCGGGCGAGACGGTCGAGGGCCGGGCTCTCGCGGTCACGGCCGCTCGCCAGCTCCTCCTTCGCCGCCTCGATGAGCCCGATCACCTGGAAGAGATCGTGGCTGAACGCCTGCAGGGTGGAACGCATGCGGGCCGGATCTGCGAAAGCCGTGCCCTCGCCCCTGCATGGTGCCGTGGTATACGTACGGCCCGCGTGCCCGACCGATTCGAAGAGATGAAGCGCTATGTGCGCTTCGACGACGCAGACGGGGAGGCGCTCCGCGAGCTGGCGCCCCTGGCCCGGCCCTTCTTTTCGCGCATCGCCGAGGAGTTCTACGCCCGCCTCCACGAGCACGAGCAGGCGCGGCGGGTGTTCGCCGGTCCCGAGCAGGTCGAGCGCCTCAAGGGGGCGCTCCGCCAGTGGATGGAGCTGCTGCTGAGCGGACCGTGGGACGCCGGGTACTTCGAGAAGCGCGCCCGCATCGGGCGCGCGCACGTCCGGATCGGACTGCCGCAGCGCTACATGTTCGGTGCCATGAACCTGATTCGCAGCAGCCTCCTCGACGTGGCGCGCGAGGCATTCGCTGGTGAGCGTGCGCTCGGCGAGCGGGCTGAGCGGGCGGTGGTGAAGATCCTCGACCTCGAGCTGATGGCGATGTTCGAGACCTACGCCGAGGCCTTCGTCGACAAGGTGCAGCTCCTCGAGCGCACGCAGCGACAGCTCCTCGAGCAGCGGCTGGCGCTCAGCGAGGCGCGCTATGAGGAGATCGTCGAGAAGGCCGAGGCGCTCATCGTCACGGCCGACGCCGAAGGGCGCATCCTGCTGTTCAACCGTCGCTGCGAGATGATCACTGGCCTTTCGCGGGCGCAGGCCGAGGGGCGGCAGTTCTGCGAGGTGTTCGCTCCGCCCGAGGAGTGGCGGCTGATCATCCGGCGCCGCGCCGAGGTGCTGGCGGGGCTGCGCGTTCCCGCCTGGGAGGGGCTGGTCCGTCGCGCCGACGGCAAGGAGCGGCGCATCCGCTGGCACTTCACGACCCTGCCGAGCGCGGCGGCGCCGGTCCTGTGCGCGATGGGCCTCGACGTCAGCGAGGAGCACGACCTGGCCGTGCGCACGCGGCGCGCCGAGCGTCTGGCCTCGCTCGGCACGATGGCCGCCGGGCTGGCCCACGAGATCCGCAACCCGCTCAACGCGGCGCACCTCCAGCTCACGCTCCTCCAGCGACGGCTCGGGCGGCGGGCGGGCGCCGACGTAGAGGGCGCGCGCGACGCGGCGCAGATCGTCTCGCGCGAGATGCGCCGCCTGGCCGCGCTCGTCGAGGAGTTCCTCCAGTTCGCGCGACCCCAGCCGCTCCGGATCGCGCGGGTCGACCTGCGCGCCACCGCCGTGGGCGTCATCCAGCTCCTCGGGCCGGAGGCGGAGGGCGCGGGCGTGGACCTCGCGCTCGAGAACGGCGAGCACGTCCCGGCGGACGTGGACGACGAGCGCCTGAAGCAGGTGCTGCACAACCTCGTGCGCAACGCCATCGAGGCCACCGGGCGGGGAGGGCGCGTGCGCATCGCCGTCGCGGGCGACGGGGAGCTGGCGCACCTCGCGGTGATCGACGATGGACCGGGCCTGCCGTCGCTGGACGCGCCGATCTTCGAGCCCTTCTTCACCACCAAGGAGGGCGGCACCGGCCTCGGGCTGGCGATCGTCCACCGCATCGTGACCGACCACGGCGGGCGCATCACCGTGGAGAGCCGCCCAGGGCGGACCGTCTTCGCGATCGCGCTGCCCATCGCCGCCTGAAGCCTCGAACGAAAGGATTGCGCCGGGAGCCGCTCTGGCGCAAGTGTTGCGCGAAAACAAGGCTACTCGCGCACGGATTCCCTGGCACGCTATTGGCTCGGCGGCCCCCTGGATGGATCCCAGAAGTCGAATCCTGATCGTTGACGATGAGGTGAACGCGCGGACCGCGCTCGCGGAGCTATTGCGGGACGAGGGGTACGCGGTCGAGACCGCCGCCGATGGGTTCAAGGCGCTCCCGAAGCTCGACGACTTCGCCCCGGACCTCGTCCTCACCGACCTCAAGATGCCGGGGATGGACGGCATCGACCTCATGCGGAAGTCGCGCGAGCGCGATCCCGAGCGCGTCGTCGTCGTGATGACCGCCTACGGCGCGGTCGACACCGCGGTCTCGGCGATGCGCGAGGGGGCGGCCGACTACCTCACCAAGCCGATCAACGTCGAGGAGCTGTCGCTCGTCCTCGAGCGCGCCCTCGAGCGGCGTCGCCTGCGCGCCGAGGCCGGCCAGCTCCGCGAGCGGCTGTCGCAGCGCCACCGGATCCAGAACATCGTCGGCGGCAGCCCGGCGATGCAGCCGGTGTTCGACACCATCCTGCAGGTCGCGCCCTCGCGCGCGAGCGTGCTCATCACCGGCGAGAGCGGCACCGGCAAGGAGCTGATCGCGGCGGCGATCCACGAGCACTCCCCGCGCGCCGCCGGGCCGTTCGTCAAGCTGCACTGCGCGGCGCTGGCCGAGACGCTCCTCGAGAGCGAGCTGTTCGGCCACGAGCGCGGCGCCTTCACCGGCGCGATGGCGCGGCGCGACGGCCGCTTCCAGCAGGCCGACCGCGGCACCCTGTTCCTCGACGAGATCGGCGAGATCTCGGCGGCGACGCAGGTCAAGCTCCTGCGCTTCCTGCAGGAGCACGAGTTCGAGCGCGTCGGCGGCAACCAGACGATCAAGGTCGACGTGCGGATCGTCACCGCGACCAACCGCGACCTCCTCAAGCGCGTCAAGGAGGGCCTCTTTCGCGAGGACCTCTACTACCGCCTCAACGTGGTGTCGATCGAGGTGCCGCCGCTGCGCGTCCGCGCCTCGGACATCCCGCTCCTGGCCGCCCACTTCCTGCGCCGCTACGCCGAGGAGAACGGCAAGCCGGTGGAGGGCTTCACCGACGAGGCGCTGCAGCGGCTGGTGCGCTACGGCTGGCCCGGGAACGTGCGCGAGCTGGAGAACGCGGTCGAGCGCGCGGTGGTGGTGTCCCGCGGCGACCGCATCCGCCCCGAGGACCTCTCGCCGTCGATCGTGCCGAGCGGCGCCTCGAACGACGGCATGCCGCCCGTGCCCGGTTCGACGCTGGCGGAGCTGGAGCGCTACGCCATCCTGAAGACCCTCGAGCACACCGGCGGCTCGACCTCGCGCGCCGCCGAGATCCTGAAGATCTCGCCGCGCAAGATCCAGTACAAGCTCCACGAGTACCAGGGCAGCGGGAAGCCCGGCCACGGGTCGTCGGGCGGCGGGTCGCCGGGCGACGAGGACGACGCCGCGGCGCCGACCGGCGAGGAAACCGGCGGCTGACCGCGTCCCGCGCGCCGTCCTCCGCTTCGCGCTACACTACGCGACCAGCGATGGACGGGGACGACTGGTTCCGCCTCGGCTTCACCTTCGACGAGATCGTCGACGCGTTCCAGGACGCGCGGCTCGCCGAGGAGTGCGTGGAGGCGTGGCGGCGCGCCGGCCGGCCGCCGATCGCCGTGTACGAGGCGCCGGGCGACGGGCTCCACCTTTCCCACTGGTTCCTCGACGGGGCGACGGCGCGGCTGCTCGACGAGCAGGGCGTCCACTGGCGTACCTTCCTGATCGGGTCCTGCGCGGGGCCGCCGCCGGGCGCGTACCAGCCGCTGCGCCTCGACGGCGGCGAAGAGTAGACCGCTGGAACTAGCGAACCTTCAGCGGCGCCGCGCCCGGTCCGACCGTCACCGGCCAGGTCTTCCCGTTCTCACCGTCGGAGAGGCCCTCGCCCCACACGCGGATCGTGTAGCTGCCGGGGGGCACGTTGGCGATGGTGAAGGCGCCGGTGCCGCGGTCGATCGCCGTCGAGAAGAAGGGGTTCTGCAGGACGACGATCCACGCGCTCATGTCCTTGTGGATGTTGCAGGTGAGGTGCACCACGCCCGCCTTTCCGAAGACGCGGTCGAAGTGGCCCTGGGGGAGCACGGCGTCGTTGAACAGCACGCCCTTGCCGAGGCGCGCGTAGACGTTGTGCAGCTCGGGGTCCTGGCTGTGGAACGCGGCCTTCGTGCCGACGACGAACACCGAGAGGTGGGGCAGGAACTTGAAGCCCTTCTGGTCGATCGCCACCGGCGTCGCGGGCGGCGGGAAGGCGCCCTCGGCCTTCTCGACGTACACCACGTCGACCTTCTTGCGGAGGTTGGGATCGTCGATCGTGCCGGCGAGCGGATCGGCGAGGGCGGCGGTGGCGTGCAGCGCGAACAGCGCGGCGATGAGGCGGTAGGGCATGGGTTGCTCCTTTCGTGGCGACCGCTGTCGCGCTAGCAGATCGTTGCGGTGCGGTCGATGACCGGGGTCAAGGATGCGCGACTCGGAAGCGCTCTGCCGCCCGGATCCACGCCGGCGGAGCGCCGCCTCTCGTCGGCAGCCGTGGATCGCGCGATGCACCGCGCCGGATCGGGAGACCCAATGGAGCGGGCGATGTGCGATTCGACCTTCGCGCCGGCGCGGAGGCGGCGATGACCGGCCGCCGCGTCGGGCGCTACATGACGCCCTGCCCGCGCACCATCGGCGCTTCCGAGCGGCTCGCCGCCGCGCACCGCTTCATGCGCGAGAACGCCATCCGCCACCTGCCCGTGCTCGAGCGCGACGAGCTGGTCGGCGTGGTGTCGCAGCGCGACCTGTACTTCATCGAGACGCTCAAGGGGGTCGATCCCGAGCAGGTCGCCGTCAGCGAGGCCATGAGCCCGGCGCCGTACGTGATCGATCCCGAGGCGTCGGTGGCGCGCGTGGTGCGGGAGATGGCGAAGCACAAGTACGGCTGCGCGGTGGTCGCGGACAAGGGCGACGTGCTCGGCGTCTTCACCACCACCGACGCGCTGCGCGTGCTCGACGAGGTGCTGACCGAGCAGGCGCGCGCGCCGCGGCGCGGCCGCACCACCGCCCAGGGACGCCGCCGGGCGCGATCCTGAGGAGGGAGCCATGCGCATCGAGCGGATCCTGTGCGCGGTCGACTTCT
>JAJXSP010000486.1 GCA_021784515.1 Myxococcales bacterium
GCCGAAAGGTCGACCCGCGCGGCGGCGTCCGGCAGCTCCGCGCGCACGAAGTCGGCGAACTGCTCGCTGGTGAGGGTGCGCCACCGGAACGCCGCGATGTAGCGCTGGAGGAACGCGGAGAAGGCGTCTCTTCCTGCCGCCTCCTCGAGGGTGCGCAGGAAGAGGTAGCCCTTCTCGTACGGCACCTGCGAGAACGCCTCGTCGGGGTCCACGCCCGCGAGCTGGGTGCGCAGGCGGGTCAGCTCGGGGCGGTCGGCGAAGCGCTCCAGCGCGCGCTCGAGATCGCGCCGCCCGATCGCGGCGTGCAGCGCCACCAACTCCTCGCCGGCGAGCGCCTCGAGGATGCGGCGCTCGGCGAACACCGTCCAACCCTCGTTGAGCCAGAAGTGCTCCGCGCTCGCGCTGCCGACGAGGTTGCCGGTCCAGGAGTGCGCCAGCTCGTGCGCCACCACGTTGACCAGCGACCGATCGCCGGCGAGCAGCGTCGGGGTGAGGAAGGTGAGGCGTGGGTTCTCCATCCCGCCGTAGGGGAACGACGGCGGCATGGTGAGGATGTCGAAGCGCTCCCAGTCGTAGGGGCCGAAGAGCCGCTCGGCGGTGGCGATCATCGCCTCCACGTCGGTGAACTCCCACGCCGCGCGCTCGACCAGCGACGGCTCGGCCCACACGCGCGCCCGCGGCGAGAGGTCGCGGAAGACGAGGTCGCCGACGGCGAGCGCGAGCAGGTAGGGAGGGATCGGCTGCGGCATCTCCCACCGCTCGACGGCGACGGCGCCGCGCTCCTGCCGCCCGCGGTGCGCCGCCGCCATCAGCGCGCGCAGCGGCGACGGCACGGTCAGCTCGGCGCGATACCGGATGCGCAGCCGCGGCGTGTCCTGGAGCGGGATCACCGAGCGCGCGTGGATCGCCTGGCACTGGCTGAACAGGAACGGCTGCACGCCGCCCGCCGTCTGCGCCGGCTCGAGCCACTGCAGCGCCGAGGCCTCGGGCGAGGTGCGGTAGCGGATCGTGAAGCGGCGCGTCCCCGCCGGCAGCTCGACACGGAGGCGGGCGCCGAGGATCGGCTCGGCCGGCGCGAGCGTCCACGGCAGCGCGGCGCCGCCGTCGGAGAACACGCCCTCGATGGCGAGGTCGCGGGTGTCGAGATCGAGCGGGCCGCTCCCCGGCGCGCGCAGCGTCAGCGTCGCCTCGCCGGCGATGGTGCGGGTGGCGAAGTCGACGGTGGCGCGCCAGTCGAGGTGCTCGGTCTCGGGCTGCGTATCGTCGTTGTAGGAGTGCGGATCGAGGCGGCTCATGCGGCACATGATGGCGAAAGACGACGGGCGTGTCTCGACTTTCGCGGCGCTTGTGGGGCGCCCATCGGCGGCGTAGAAGTTCGGTAGCCGGATGGGCGCGCGCTTCCCGTACCGTCTCTTCCTCTTCGCGTTCCTCGGCTGGACGTTCGACTTCTACGACCTCGTCCTCCTCGGGTTCGTCAAGGCCGACGTCGGGCGCGACCTCGGGCTCACGCCGCACGCCGAGGCGTGGATGCTCTCGGTGGCGCTCGGCGCCTCGGGCCTCGGCGGCATCATCGCCGGCGCGCTCGCCGATCGCGTCGGCAAGCGCACGATGCTCGCGGCGACGGTGCTGGTCTACTCGCTCGGCTCGCTCATCGCCGGCCTCGCGCCCTCGTTCGCGGTCTTCCTCGCCGGGCGCACCGTCGTCGGGCTGGGCGTCGGCGGCGAATGGGCGATCGGCCACGGGCTGGTCGCCGAGGCGGTCGAGGCGCGCTTTCGCGGGCGCGCCTCGGCGCTGCTCCAGGTCGGCGAGCCGGTCGGCGTCGCGCTCGCGGCGATCGCCGGCTACCTGCTCCTGCCGCACGTCGGGTGGCGCGCGCTCATGATCGGATCGAGCGCCACCGGCCTGCTGGCGCTGGCGGCGCGCTCGTCGCTGCACATCCCCAACGTGCCGGCGGGCGCGCGCCCTTTGAGGGCCAAGCCCGCCGAAGCGGGCTGCTCCAGGGCCCGACTGCTGCGCGAGCTGCTCGCGGCGCGCGTCGGCGGCCGCTTCGCCAAGGCGTGGCTGCTCGGCGTGCTCAAGATGGGCACCTACTGGACCTGCTACACGTGGCTGCCCAGCTTCCTCGTCGGCGCGATGCACCAGGGCGTGGCGCGCTCGCTCGGCTGGATGCTCACCGCGCAGCTCGGCCAGCTCGGCGGGATGGTGAGCTTCGGCGTGTTGTCCGATCGCTTCGGGCGCCGGCCGGCCTTCTGCGCCTTCTCGCTCGTCACCGCCGCCGGCGTCGGGCCGCTCGCCTTCGGCTGGAGCTGGCTGTCGCTCCACCCGCTCGCCTTCTGGGCGGCGATGCTCGCGCTCGGCTTCGGCTCCGGCTGCACCGCCGGCTTCGGCGCCCTGCTGGCCGAGCTGTTCCCGACGGAGATCCGCGCCACGGCGATGGGGACCACCTACAACCTCGCCCGCTCGGCCCAGCTCCTCGCGCCGCTCCTCGTCGAGCGCGCGGTGGCGTGGCGCGGGCTCGAGGGCGGGCTGTCGGTGCCGTTCGTGCTGGCGCTGGCGACGGCGGCGTGGGTGTGGGCGCTGCCCGAGACGAGGGGGATTACGCTGCCGTCGCTGCGGGGGGAGCGGGCGCTCGACGATCGGGAGGGGTGAGTCGGACGGCCGGCGACGGGCTACATCCAGGCCATGTGGGTCTGCGTGAGGTCGGTGACCGGGATGTTGGGGACCTTGGTGTCCTGAACGGGATTGACGCCGCTGAGCATCCACATCCCCGTCGGCGCGCAGTTCCCCTGGTCATCCATGTGAGAAACCGCGACAGCGTTCTGCGGAGGACCGCTCAACTGGTAAATCGTGCCGCCTTGTGTGTTGAAGGCCAAGTTAGAAAAGCCTTGGGTGATGGAATCGGGGAAATAAGCATTTCCAGTGCAATTCTTTCCGTCCCAAGCCAATCCGATCTTGAGACCAATCAGGAGCGGGGCCTTCAGTGTCGCCGAGTACGCGATTGGCCACGGGCAATAGTAGCGACTTCCGAAGGTAACCGCCGTGTTTGAGCTGACGTTGGTCAGGAGTGCGGTAGAACAGGAATACGTCTGGTCCCTCGCGTCCTGCTGCCAACCGGGCGGCGGACCGGGGCGCCATAAGGACGTGCTCCCAAGCGAAATCCCCAAATCCAGGTTTCCCATATTGGTGACGACATGCGGCTGCGGCGCATTCGGTGGCGGGGCATTCTGAAGCGCATCGATGGCATTCGCCATCGCCGTGAAGTTGGCGTTCATCTTCGCCGACGACAGCTTCTCGCCCTGCATGAACGGCGTCCACATCACGTTCGCGTAGGCGATGGCGCCCCCGACGACCGCGACCGCGAGCGCCGCGCCGGCCCAGCGCCGCGCGCCCCACCGCGGAAAACGAAATTCGAACTTGAACACCAGGTCGCGGTCAGCCATCTCGTCCTCCTTCACGGCCCGACGACACAATCGTCGAACAGGCTGTTCGGATCGTCGAAGGTGCAGGCGATCGGGTTCGCCATCGCCATGTCAGCCGGCACCCCGATCGCCATGTCGCCGGGCTGAGTCATCGCCATGTCGCCGCTCATCGGCATCGCCATGTCGCCGCTCATGGAAACGGCCATGTCGCCGCTCATGGAAACGGCCATGTCGCCGCTCATCGCCATGTCGTCCGTCGGCACGGCCATGTCGCCGCTCGTCGCCATGTCGGCCGCGCCCCCGACGCAGGCATTATTGAGGCAATTGCCGCTCTGGCAGTCCATCGCGCCGTTGCACGTCTTGCCGTTGCCGCAGGCGGGGCAGATCGGGCCGCCGCAGTCGACGTCCGTCTCCTGACCGTCCTTGATCAGGTCCTTGCACGACCCCATCGCCGCGTCGCCGGCAGCGACCATGCTCTGGTCGGAGAGCGCGGCCATGTCCGGCGATGGGTTGGGGCCGCCGCAGCCGGCCGCGAGGATCAACAGCGCGAGTGAGCCGAAGCGACGCATGGGACCTCCCACGGCGAGCGATCCTGGCACGGCCGGGCGGGCGGCGCAATCTTCCCGGCGAGCGGCCCTCTGAACGGGAACGACTCTGGTGCCCGGCGGCCAAGGCCGCGAGCAACCTTCTAGCAAAGGCCCGCCGTCGCGGGCCTCGAGGAGGCTGCCATCAATTGAGCCTGCGAAGCAGGCTTTGCCAACAGGTTGCCCGCGGCTTCAGCCGCCGGGCGCCAGGCGGCTTGGAAATGGAGACGCTCACGCTCACGCTCACGCTCACGCTCACGCTCACGCTCACGCTCACGCTCACGGGAACGGGAACGGGAACGGGAACGGGAACGGGAACGGGATCGGGATCGGGATCGGGAGCGCCTCCCGATACATCCGC